>NZ_JBVVOS010000046.1:0-44666 GCF_055807515.1 Bradyrhizobium sp. Kon69
GCACAAGAACTTCACGATGAGTCCTCGTGGAGATGAGAAACCGTGCGCTGTGTGCTTGACTGGGGACATCAGAATGGAATGGTCCGGCCGTGCTCCGGCCCTGCCAGCACGAGAAGCTGGCAAGGGGCGCCCAAGACAAGGAGCACGCCATGTCTCAGAAACTCGACGCTTCGCCCGCCGTCATCGGCATCGATATCGGCAAGAACTCGTTCCACATCATTGGCCAGAATCAGCGCGGCGGCATCGTGCTGCGGCAGAAGTGGTCGCGCGGCCAGGTGGAAACGCGGCTCGCCAACCTGCCGCCGTGCTTGATCGGCATGGAGGCCTGCGTCGGCGCGCATCACCTCAGTCGCAAGCTGCAAACGCTTGGCCACGACGCCCGCTTGATGCCGGCGAAATACGTGCGCCCCTATTCGAAGGGACAGAAGAATGACTTCCGAGATGCGGAAGCCATCGCCGAGGCGGTCCAACGCCCGACCATGAAGTTCGTCGCAACCAAGACCGCCGACCAGCACGACCTGCAGGCGCTGCACCGCGTGCGCGAGCGATTAGTCGGTCGGCGCACCGGCGTCATCAATCAGATCCGTGCGTTCCTGCTGGAGCGGGGCATCGCCGTGCGGCAAGGCCTGCGCTCCCTGCGGTCCGAGTTGCCGGGTATCCTCGCGACGCGCACCGATGTGCTCTCGCCTCGCATGTTGCGCATCATCGAGGATCTGGCGGGTGACTGGCGCCGGCTGGATGAGCGTATCGAGGACCTCTCCAGCGAGATCGAAGCATTGGCCCGTCAAGACAAAGGCTGCGAGCGACTGATGACGGTGCCCGGCATTGGCCCGATCATCTCGAGCGCGATGGTGGCTGCGATCGGCACTGGAGACGTGTTCTCGAAAGGCCGCGACTTCGGCGCCTGGCTTGGACTGGTGCCGAAGCAGATATCGACCGGCGACCGCACGATCCTCGGCAAGATATCAAGGCGCGGCAATCGCTACCTGCGCGCGCTGTTTGTGCAGGCCGCGTGGGTTGTGCTGGTCAAGGTCAAGGGCTGGGAGCGCTATGGCCTCAAATCTTGGATCGAAGCCGCCAAGAAACGATTGCACCACAACGTGCTAGCGATTGCGCTCGCCAACAAGCTCGCCCGGATCGCCTGGGCGGTTCTCAACAAGGGACGCGCCTTCGAGTGCGTCAACACGGAGGAGACGGCGTCCCGAGCTGCCTGATCCTCGCACCGTGCTCGGGGCCATCAAGGCGCGGCCTGACCGCGGTAGAGCAAGACGTCAGGACAGCACGACGGCCGGCCTTGACGGCCCTTGCGCGCGGCGCGTCTGCGCGCGCAGGCCGGGACAAAGGAACGACCGCCAGGCACGAACTAAGGAACAGCACGAAGTGAGGTGCGATCGATGACGTAACCAACATCCCTTACCCGCCGAGGTCTGCGAGAGGAATGAGACAACGATGGAGGATCGGTCTTCCCGGCGCATGCGAACACTGGTGACCCGAATGGCCCGTTCGAGGCCTGTCCGCTAATTAGCTCGAATGCGCGCTGATACCCATGATGGCCCGGAGCACAACACGCTCCAATCAGAGGCCGGATACATTGATGCAAGACCGCATCTGCCAGGTTGACGAAACCTCTTGCAACGCGCGGCCGGACCATACATTCGGGTCATGTCCCCGGTGGTGGTGTAGCTCGGTAGAGCAAAGCCGCCCGGACGCGCGCCCCCAATAGCGCCGTAGCGGGCGGGCGGCTTTGCGGTGGTCACCGGCAGTTCTCCGGTAGGATCGGGTTGCGACACACCAACGCAACCAGAGGAACCACCGATGACCGACGAGATGATGAACCTGCGCACGCTGGTAGAGAAGACCCCGACGCCGATCTGCTCCGCGAGATGATCGGCTTTGCCGCCCAGCGCCTGATAGAGCTGGAAGTGGGAGGCCAGACCGGGGCGGCCTATGGCGAGAAGAATCCCGAACGCCTGGCCCAGCGCAACGGTTACCGCGACCGGATCTGGGAGACCCGTGCCGGCGCCGTCGAGCTGCGCATCCCCAAGCTGCGTAAGGGCTCCTACTTCCCAGGGTTCCTGGAGCCGCGCCGCATGGCCGAGAAGGCGCTCACCGCCGTGGTGCAGGAGGCCTATGTGCAGGGCGTTTCGACCCGCTCGGTCGACGATCTGGTGCAGGCCATGGGCATGACCGACATCTCCAAGAGACAGGTGAGCCGACTGTGCGGCGAGATCGACGACAAGGTGAAGGCCTTCCTCGCCCGTCCGATCGAGGGCGACTGGCCGTATCTGTGGATCGACGCCACCTACGTGAAGGTGCGCCAGAATGGCCGCATCGTATCTGTCGCAGTGATCGTCGCGGTCGGCGTCAACAGCGACGGCCGGCGCGAGGTACTGGGGATGAACATCGGCCCCTCCGAGACCGAGACGTTCTGGACGGCGTTCCTGCGCAAGCTCGCCTGCCGCGGCCTGCGCGGCGTCAAGCTGGTCGTCTCCGACGCCCACGAGGGCATCAAGGCCACCGTAGCCAAGGTGCTCAATGCCAGCTGGCAGCGGTGCCGCGTCCACTTCATGCGCAACGCGCTGGCGCATGCCGGCAAGAGCGGGCGGCGGGTCGTCTCCGCGTTCATCGCCACAGCCTTTGCCCAGGACGATGCCGAGGCCGCCCGCACTCAATGGCGCAAGGTCGCCGACCAGCTCCGGCCAAAGCTGCCGAAACTCGCCGGCTTCCTCGACGAGGCCGAGACCGACGTGCTCGCCTATATGACCTTCCCACCGCAGCACCGCACCAAGCTGCACTCCACCAACCCGATCGAGCGCCTCAACGGCGAGATCAAGCGTCGGACCGAGGTGGTCGGCATCTTCCCCAACGAGGACGCCATCGTTCGCCTCATCGGCGCGATCCTGCTCGAACAGAATGATGAATGGGCCGTCCAGCGCGTCCGTTACATGACACTGGAAACGCCCTTGAGCGATGATCCGAGCGTCAGCCTCACGGCGATCGCCAGCTGACCGGCCCGGGTCTCGCCGGCGAACGCGGTGATACACCGCCAGCTACACCACGCCACGGGACACGATCTCTTTCGCCCAGGATATTTCGAATCTTCGTGTCAGGGGGATCTGTGTTGAACTGGGAAAATCGTTTCAGAATGGCCGCCGAACAGCCTAAACAATGCATCTCGCCGGCACCATGCAAGCGCTCGATCTGAGACAGCTCTGGGACGCCATGCGTGGACTTTTGTCCTCTATCAACGCTCGATTGGCCGTCGCATCTTGTTGAGATGCTGACGGCGCCTTACGGTGAGCTGTGGGAGTCCTGCTTTGATTCTGACGGGGCTCTCGAAGCATCGACCCCTGCTTTCATCGGCTGTGATTATCCAATGGCTACCCAGATCCACGCAGCTGGTAGGAAGCCTGGGACTGCACACTTCGGCTGTCGTGTAGCATGGCTCCGATATTCCGAGGCTGCCTTATTGAGGACGATCTGATGGCGTTAACGCCGCATGCTGATGGACTGTTCCAGTTCAGCCGGTCCTCGCGGATTTCCGCGTAACAGAGAGAGCATGTGACTGTGAACGACACGATGAAGCACATCAGGCGTTCGTTACGCGTGTTCGGCGGAATTGCTCTCGTCCTCGGCGTCTCGTCCGTGCTCGGACCTAACAATGTGCGATCCGAAGCCCTCAAAGGCTTTGGCGTTGGAGCGACGGGCGGCCTTGGAGGCGAGGTAGTTCAGGTCAGATCAGCCAAAGATCTGACGTATGAGCTGTGTCGTTCCTACAGCTTCGGGTACTGCAGTAACAATACCCCGCGTGAGATCCAGGTAATAGGAACTATAGACTTTACTGCCACGGAAGGGCGAGGCGAAGGGCAGGGTTGCCAATATGGCCGTGCTTGTTCGGCACCTTACAAGCGTGAATCCCTTCTTCTTATGGATGGCAACGACGCGCATTGCGATGGGAAGGAGAAGATGTTGGTCGGCTTCGACAGGGCCGGTAAGCGTCCGCTGGAAATCGGCTCAAACAAGACAGTGATCGGTGTTGGCCCGAACGCTACAATGAAAGGGAAGGGGCTGCGCCTGAATGCGGTCAGCAACGTCATTATTCGCAACCTGACCATCGGTGATATCAATAGCGGCGTGATATTTGCCGGCGATGCTATTGCAATTGCACGAGCCGACCTGGTTTGGATCGACCACAACCGGTTTCATAACGTCGGGCGGCAGATGATTGCCGGCGGCTTTGGCCCGACGACGAACATTACGATTTTCTGGAACGACTTCGATGGCAGCGATACCTATTCCTCCTATTGTAACGGAGAGCACTATTGGAATCTCCTGTTTCTCGGTGTCCCGCAGACGATTACCATCGTAAATAACTATTTCCATGAGATCTCGGGGCGGGCGCCGCACATTGACGGTGCGCAGGGCATTATTCATCTCGCTAACAATTACTTCCACAATACAAATGCGCAACAGAGCGGCGGATTTTTCCATGCGGTGGACGCTGGACCATCTGTGCAAGCACTGATCGAGGGTAATTACTTTGACAACATTGAAACACCTATAAAGACTGGTAGTGGACATATCTTTGGCTTCCTAGGCAAAGCCAGCGCGACCGTGCAGAGCATCTGCTTCAGCGTGCTCGGACGTCGGTGCATCGAGAACATCGCGATCCCAGTGCCGCGGATCAACGGCTTTCGCCTGGATCAAACCGTAATTCAATCGTTTGGAGCTCTTCCAAGGTCATCTATTCCTCTTCCATTTTCAGCGGAGGATGTTCCGGCAGTGATCACGGCCAGGGCAGGTCCCGGACACCTTGAGAACCGGTGATAGCTCGTTCGCAGACGCGGCTCGAGACTGGGCCGATTGCCGCAAATAGTTGGCCAGAAGGCGCGTACTGGACGAGAACGGCACGCATGCCGGACCTTGCACGCGGGCGGTATGGCCTTCTTCGGGTGCCGAGCTTTAGAATCCCTGTCGATTGTGCGCGCTATGCCTTTCGCCGCCGGCCTAGGCGCTCGTCTCAGATTGTTACGTCGGGTTTTGGTGGGGTCGGGTTGAAAAGGATGGGAGGCGGCATCGACTTCATGGCAAACTGTTCGAATTATCATCCGATCCGCGACCTGACGGACGTTCACAGCTCCGTTTTCCGTCTGGCATGGTGCTTGCTCAAGAGCACCCGTAGCGCGAGGTTCGCCTTCGAAACCGAGTGACACGCGCCCTCGTCCGCGTAAAGAATCCGCAAAACCTGGAAAAATTCGCGATGAATGAAACAGCTTCGAGCGAGAGTGGCATTCCACCGACCGACGTCGTCGAGCGCGCAGCGCGCATCGGTGTTGAAATCAGAAATATCAAGCTCTCGGGTGATTTGCCGAGCAAAACCGTCGCTGCGATCAACAGCTTGCTGCTCGAACACAAGGTGATCTTCTTCCGCGATCAGGCGCATCTTGACGACCCGGAGCAAGAGCGTTTTGCTGCTTGTTTGGGAAAGCTGGTGCCGCATCCGACACTCGGTGCGATCAATGGAACGACCTCGATCATCGAGCTTGATTCCGCGCGCGGAGGTAGCCGGGCGGATGTATGGCACGCCGATGGAACCTTTCTCGCGGCGTATCCCAAACTTGCGGTGCTGCGAGCCGTTGTGATCCCATCGTCGGGCGGCGATACGATTTGGTCGAACGCCGTGGCCGCCTACCTAGATTTGCCGCGGCCGCTCCAACGGCTTGCCGACGAACTCTGGACCGTTCACAGCAACGCCTTCGACTACGCTGGGACCTGCCGTGTTCGCGAAATCGACCAGAAGCATTTTGACGAAGTCTTTACCAAAACGATTTATGAGACAGAGCATCCGGTGGTCCGTGTACATCCCGACACCGGCGAGCGCGCGCTGGTGCTCGGCGATCTGGTGCAAAGGTTTGTCGATATTCCGAAACGCGACGGTCAGAAGCTGTTTGATCTATTCCAGTCCCATATCATGGCGCCCGAAAACACCGTACGCTGGAGCTGGAAAGAAGGCGACGTCGCGATCTGGGATAACCGCGCAACGCAGCATTATGCGGTCAATGATTACGGTGATCAGCATCGCGTGGTTCATCGTGCCACAATCGATGGTGACGCGCCCGTCAGCGTCGATGGCCGATGCAGTGTAACGCGCCTCAAGTCGACGAAATACCCCTCCACGACAGTTGCCTAGCAGCTCGGCAATTCATCGATAATGCACTGCTCTTATCGAATGTTCGCGCGAATAGATATTTGCGAAGAAAAGTTCACCGAGCAGAACGCCGCGCGCAATTGGATGGGAGGGGCTAACGCGCCGCAGACTCGCGAGCCGACCTCCTTGCTGAAGTGAGATGCTGAAAGCTCATCTCAAGCCAGCGGAAATTGATTCAGTATTCAAGTAGCGCAAGTCATCCGGCCGCGGCAGCTTGATTTGCCGCGGAGGATACGTGTCCGCCGACCTTGTGCATCGGCTTTCGGCCAGCGTCACAACCGTCGGGCAGAAATAGCGCGAGTCTGAGGCAGCGAAGCAATGTGGCTGCCGCAAGAGCAGCATTCGATTGAACAAATGAGCACCAGAGATCAATTCCGCGGCCGGAGGGTGTAGATCTTGCGCAATACGACGCGGCCTACCGCTCGTAGACGAAGCAGCAAGGCTCTAACCTACCATTCCCAACAGCATACTACCTTGGACATCACGGCTAAGTTTACGCGGTACCCGGCTTCGCGTCAGGAGCACAGCGATACCCAAATCGCCGTGATGAGTGGGCCCAAGCCGTTAAAAAGGACGATTGTGATATCGACTACATTGCCAATTCATGCGAGTCTCAAGGCCTTAAAAAAACACCGACGTAGATACCAATATATTCAGGGCGTGTCCCGTTTGTGGCGTGTAGGTAATGCTTGTCGGGTGATTGATGTACGTCAGCCCTACGGTAGTATATATCCCGGGCGCCAGATGGGCCGTATACAGTCCCGAAATTGCCGTGCTGTCGCGGTGCGCCAGCTGCTCTTTGGCCATTGCAGCGTCCACTGCGAAGTGGCTCCAGATGGTGTTGCTGACAACAAGACTCATCTGATCAGTGGGCCGGCCGTCAAATAGGCCTTTCGCATACAGGCGAAGCTCGTAATACTGACTAGCCCTATTCAGGTCAGGCGGAGCGTACATCGCAGAGAACCCGCCGTAGATTCCGCGAGATGCCGAGCTGTAGGCGGCAGACTGCCAGAATTGCTTGTCCGCAGCTACGTAGTAGACGGTGTTCGCCTTGGCTGTTGCTTGCGTCGGATGCCCTAGGTCCGTGTAGCTGCTGTTGTTGAAGCCCGCGCCAGCCCGCAACCACGTCTCCAGCACACCTGGAATAGGCTTGTTCCTATACGCAAGTTCATCAAGCAAAAGAATGCCTGCGTCGCGCGTGCTCCAGTTCAGGCCAGTGGGATTCTCGCTTACATGCGCATATTGACCAGCTGGACTGACCGAGCGCTGGATTGAGAACTTGTTATATAAGCGATCATCAAAATTGTACTTGAGGTTAAGAGCAGGCGTTGGCGCCCAATTGTTGCTTATGCCTGCTTGAAAAAGCATTTTCGACGAGGGTCCAAACACCTTGTCGCCGGCGCCCGCAAACTCATGTTGGTTCCTGAGATAGCCCACTTTGAGCTCGATTTTCCTGTCGAAGAAGGTTTGATAGTAAGAAAATGCATTGAGTCCCAGTCGGTCTGGCCCGGCGCTCTTCCATGTCCAGTATTGATGCTCGGCTCCGACCACGATCTGGCCATCGGAAATGCCGAACCTAGCGAGGTCATAGGTCACGATCATCGAGTTGACCGTACTAAATGTCGGATTCTGGCCAACGTATTGCTGATTGGCGATGGTGCTTCTGGAGGCATTGCCGAGCTCATCGTTGACAAACGTGTTTAGAGTCCAGCCAGCAAATCCAATCCCGAGGTCCGAAAGCTCGGATCTGACAGAAGCTACGTCCTGATTTATCGTGTCCGCAGCACCAGGAGCAGTGAACGCGCCACCTTTTTCGCGGAGGTTATCGAGTTTTGCGAATGGATCGGTCTGCGTTTGGATTCCGCTCTTGGCAGTCTCGATGGCACTGTCGCGCTTTGTCGTGGACGTAGCTGTTTTCGACAGGAAGCTCCCAGAAAGGCGCGCTGCTCCCTTGGGCCGCCCGCTTCGGAATGTCATGGCCGGATCCGAAATTGTTCTGCTTGTTGCCTCGTCGAGCTCATCGGGGCTGTGGCTTCTTGGGCCAGAGATCTCGCCACTCCGCGCGGCCGAACTGCTGGCGAGACTAGCTATCAGACAAAGGACAATACGACTTCCTGGCTTCGCAGTTGGTCCAGACATGAAAGCAACAACGCCAGCCGGGTGTGCTTGCATGAATAGCTGCGTTATAACGCAATGATGCATGGTGATTTTCGCGTCCGTCGATTTGAATAAAGTGCACTTCCACTGACGGCCTAGAGCGGATGTCAAATCTTGCCCCTCAATGCGGTGGGTGACGCTTGACACCAGGTGGCCTATCTATGTCAGCGAGACCGCTCAGCCTTGCGCGCTATCACCACAGCGGCGCCGCTTGGCCTACGTGTGGGTACACAGCGCAAAACGACCCAGTCGCTCGGTCGTTAATCGAAGGCGAGCTTCTGCTGCAGGGTGTCGACATTGGCGGGCTGGCTCGGTGTGCGCGTTCGCTAGCAAGAGATTGGTGGCCGATACACGGAGCCCAGCGACCTTGCGACAAACCTGCTGGCAAAACGAAAGAAAATAGTTTTGAACAGAGAGCAGCGGCAATAGCGGAGCTCGCACAACAACACGCCCGATCCAAGAAACGCCGCTCGCAGCTCGGCCGATGGGATGAAGCACAGGCAGGCAGCAGGGGCTAACATCCTTGACGGCCCGTAAGCTCGCCGCCACAAACTCTCGAGTGGCTCTCATGGGAAGATGGAGAACACGATTGGAGACAGTTTGGTACCTGGGGACGGCGAGACAAAACATCCATCAGCTCCATTGATCGATGAAATCTATATCGCGTGGCGACTTCTTATGCGGCCGAGCGAATTTCACCGCCACTGACTGGCATGTGTCCGTGGTCTCCATCAATTGCTAGGTTTGGTAGTTGACTGAGCGGGAGGTCGGCTGTCGCTGCGCGAATCGCAGCTAATGTGTCGCTCGACTCCACAGCGCCCCGGCGTTCACGGCCGATCGGTATGGCAGCGTCGACGGGTGAATTCTAGGCGTCGCTTCGATGCACGTCGCGCGAAGCTCTTACGGGGAAAGATCTTTTCGAGAACCGTGATCCCGCCGGATCTGGTTATAGTTGTTGCGCTCGACTATAGTTTGCGCCGTATCACGCAGTATTTCGGCTGCCACCGCTGGAGCCAAGGGTCAGATGTCCTTGTTCATCCCGACGGGCTCGATCAGGGTTTTCGATCCGGAAGCCCCTAAACGCCGAGATATCATCATCTCCGACGACATAAGATGATCCGTTCTCGATCTCCAGTTGGTTGGCGGCGTCGCGCAACCAGTCATCGTCCCCATCGACGTCCGTGGCTACACGGCTAATGGCGGTGATGGGATGAAACTTGTATGGTCATGCTGCTTGGGCGAGGAGCGTTGTTGTCGGAGTGTCCAATTCCCGGCAGCAGTGCGTCCAGCTCGTCTTCGCGCCGCGGGCCAGGGCGAGTCTCCGCCGCACAGCTTCGCACGGCGTCGTTGACCGATTTGGAGCTGGTTGTGAGTGTGCCAGGTGAGCGAACGCATTCCTCAGGCTTCCTGGCGCGTGCAGCAAAACGTGATGCATTTCATCCAATCATTGCGTTGGCTGGTCTGAACAGAGGGGGGCGCGAAGATAACAATCGAATGCGGCTGCCACAGCCCGAGTGAGAAAACGATGCTCCGGCCTCACGCGGATGAATCCCTTTTCCATTTCGACGATCCCATCCTCAGCGAGCATTGCCAAGCGTTCGCCTGAACCGAGGAAACCCACCGGCTCAAATCCATGAGCATCGCCAATTGCCGCCACGTCGACCTCGAAATCGCACATTAGCCGCTCAATGATCGCGGCCCGGACGCGGTCTTCAAGGCTGAGACAGTAGCCCCTTGACGTCGCCAGACGGCCGGCGTTGATTTGGCCGCTGTAGGACCCCGCTGTAACTTCGTTCTGGACGTAACCCTCGCCAAGCCGGCCGATCGCCGACGGTCCGAAGCCGATCACTTTATTGCAGGTGTCGGCCGAGTAACCGAGTGAATTCCGCCGCAGGCGACCGGCTTTCTGCGCCAGCGCGAGCTCATCGTCCGGCAAGGCGAAATGGTCGAGTCCGATCTGGCGGTAGCCAGCTGCAGTCAGTGTATTGGCCATCGCGGCTGCTTGTTCTGCACGGGCATGGCTGTCTGGCAGCGCTGCCTCGTCGATCAGGCGCTGATTCTTCTTGAAGGAAGGAACGTGCGCGTAGCCGAACACCGCAAGCCGGTCTGGTCGCATGGCCAGCGCCGTTGTCGCGGTCTGAACGCAGGACTGCACCGTCTGACTTGGCAGACCGTAGATGAGGTCGAAGTTGACGCGCATTATTCCATGCTGCCGCAGCGATTCGACAACGCGCTCGGTTTGTGCCTCACTCTGGACCCGGTTGATGGCTTTTTGGACAATTGGATCGAAGCTCTGGACGCCGAGGCTCGCGCGGTTCACGCCGGCAGCCGCCAACCCTTCGCATGTGGCGAGCGTGAACGTGCGCGGGTCGATCTCAACAGCAATGGCGGCCGTGTTCGAAATCGCAAAGCGGCGGCGCAGAAGCTCCATCAACCGCCGGAATTCCGTTGGCTCGATGAGGGTCGGCGTTCCACCGCCAAAGTGGACGTCGCTCACAGGCAGCGGTTGCGCAAGGTGCGCCGCGACCAAATCGATCTCCTTACGAAGAACCCCCAAAAAGTCGAGGATAGGAGAATGCCGGCGAGTGATGCTTCGAGCGAAGCCACAATACCAGCAAATCGATCGGCAGAACGGAATGTGGAAATAGAGCGACACCGATTGATCAAGCGGCAGATGCTGCAGCCATCTCTCACAGGCGTCGGCGCCGACTGCTTTGGAGAACTGGGCTACAGTTGGATAGATGGTGTACCACGGAAGGCGAGCATCGTAATACGTGCTTAAGATCGAGGTCTGCAAGGATTGTTATCCCATGTTTACGAAGTTTTCCGTCGCAAGCGAATTGTCTTGCATCCCTTTGCTTGCCAAGGGCGATCGGGACTGTCGCTAGGCAATTGGGAGCTTGCGTGACGGCCGATCTGCCGAAGAAACGCGCTGTCGGATAACAATCCGCTCCCCTCGGACACAGAGAGAACAAGTTCTGCAAGCGAGATACTCGGATCAACACGGCCACGGCGAGGTCCCCAATTCGTCCGCCTCGATAGTCTTATTCTTTGGCAACGAGACACCCACCAGGGCCGTTTATGCTGCTAGAGCTCGAACTGCTCCACGATTGACTCGTGCGAGGTTCAATGACCAACATTGATACGGTCCCGTATTCTCCATCAACTGACAAGGTTGGTAGTTGATTCTGCGTGCGTATTCCCCATCGGTCCAGGAATAATGCGTCCGCTTGGCTCCGTCCCGGTACGTAGTGAAATTCGCCAATGGAGGGATTGTCGGTGGGCGTCTTCATGGGTCCCTCGCAGAAGAAGTCCTTTCATGCGTCCGTTACTCGGCGGCAATATCGCTACGAGCGAAACGTTTCTATCGGCGGCTCTCGCGCAGCTGGCGTGAGGAAATGAGCCGGGTAGGTGAGCGAGAACGGATGGGTGCAATTGAACAGCCGGCCGCCTCAGAGGCGCCGCCGGTTTTGCACAGACGTCAAGGCACCTACGTTGGTGTTAGCCGTTTTCGTGTGTCTGTGCACCGCAGGAGCCGACCTTTTAAGCGACGTCAGGCAATATCTCGCGAGGGCAGCTCGTCAAGCCGCTCCAACGCTAAGCATGGCGTCGCCCGACCACAGGCCATTCTATACGAGGTTCTTTCGGGAGAACGGGCGAGCGATCGAATAGTGGAGCTATCTGGTACTCACCGCTTCACCTTCCTCCGTTTCATCTCCGCCGTCAGCTCAAACCTATCGAAGCCGGCGAGGAAACTCGCGCCTTCGTCTAAACCCGGAAGGTCCGATCACAGTCGGAGCACCACCGGGCTCACCCCCGGACACGTCGTACCTCGATGATTTGCCGAGTGTTCAGTCCCAGGCCAGCTCTCCACACGTCGGTCGCAGATATCGAAAGTGGTTGAGGATCAAGCGGCTTCACTCGGCTCGTGTAGTTCGTTGGGCGCGGCGTTGTGCCGAAAGTTCCGAACACCGGCGCAAACGAGGACGGCGGGCGCTTCCCCAAAAACGCGTACCCGAAAACGAGGCTCAACAAGCAGAATGCTCTCTTCTCTCCAATTCAGCGCATCCGGCCTCTTGAAATTGGATGACTTGATGTACGATCGATCCCTCCTGCCGCGAACGTTCTACTGGAGGCCACTGTTCGTCGGATAGGCACAAATCGCGCGAAACCAATAGCCCGAATGAACCGACTACGGCGGCCTAGACCCGGGAGATCGCGGCGCCCATAGCTCTAGACGGTATTCCTGACCGCCTCAGCTAGGATTGCGTAAAGGTGCCGCTTGCTCATTTCCTGAGGCCGCGTTTCTAGCGCCGTTTGCGGCCGCTTCTTTCGGACGCGATCGCGGCGGGCAGCCATCGACGTCGGCCCTCGCTTGGGGACCGATCTAATCTTGGGTTTTGCTGTTGGTGGCTTGTGACCTCGAGTGAGACCCAACCGAGTCAGCCTGCCGCAAACGGCGTTGCGACTGCACTCGAGATGACCTGCGACCTGCGCGGCGCTCTGTCCCTCGGACCAGAGCTGTTTCAGCTGTGCCAATTCTCTTCTATCCCAGCGCATGGAAGATACTTTGTTGCCAGTTCGGACGTCCGTCACCTCGCGCAATGTAAGTGGTCGAGTGGCAAAGGGGCTGCCTGCCCGAGAAAATGACGATAAGCGGCTGGGTGCCACAGCTGCGAGTACTTGCGGCTTGATGTTGACTACCACAAAGGACGCGTTCGCGCGCCTCCCAATCCTGATAGGGGACTTCGCTCGCCTTTCCATTATTCTTCGTCGACAGTGACCGAACCAAAGTCCGTAGCATGATTTCAGATTCCGGAGCTCGCGCGAAGTCGAGCCATGAACATGCGTGACACATCGTTAGTGCACCACCCAAGCTCGTCGTGTTTCGAGCGAGCTTCCCCGCGAACTCTAGACAGCGCACTCAGCTGATCCAGCAAAAGTGCAGGCCAATGTCAGCGAGACAATCATGACAGCGTTATCGGCAGAAAGCGCCTGCGAGAGCACTGATATCCCGCTGAGCCGCCTTGATGTAAGCGAACCCAAGCGCTTCGAGGATGATACCGTTTGGCCTTATTTCGAGCGGCTGCGAAGGGAAGATCCCGTCCATTATTGCGAAAACAGCCCATACGGACCATATTGGTCGATAACAAAATACCGCGACATCATAGCCGTGGACTCAAATCACACAACATTCTCATCAGAGCGAAGCGTCACAATAGTCGACCCTCCGGAGGAGTATTGGACCCCCAGTTTTATCAAAATGAATCCTCCTCGCCATGCTCAGCAGCGTAAGACTATCAGTCCGATAGCGGCATCGGAGAACTTGGCAAACCTTGAAGGCTTGATCCGCTCGCGGGTTCAGAAGATTTTGGACGGTTTGCCGCGCAACGATACCTTCAACTGGGTCGACAGGGTCTCGATCGAGTTGACGACCCAAATGCTGGCCACGCTGTTCGATTTTCCATTTCAGGATCGGTGGTTGCTGACCTACTGGTCGGACGTAGCTGCCTTGACCCCACAAATGGGCGACCAGATCGACAGCTGGGAAAAGCGAAAGGTGGTGCTGTCGGAGTGCCTGGACTATTTTACGAGGCTTTGGAGCGAACGGATCAATTGTGAGCCGCGCGGTGACCTGATCTCGATGATGGCGCATTCACCGGCGACCCGAAACATGGAGCCCCGCGAGTTCCTGGGGAACCTCATTCTGCTGATTGTTGGAGGTAACGATACTACGCGCAACTCAATTACGGGGGGCGTCTTGTTCATGAGCCAAAATCCATCCGAAATGCGAAAACTCCGGGATGATGCTTCGTTGGTGTCCGGCGCGGTATCCGAGATTATACGATACCAAACGCCCATTGCACACATGCGCCGGACCGCTGTGGATGATTTCACGATAGGCCACAAGCGAATCAGGCGAGGCGACAAAGTTGTGATGTGGTACATCTCTGGCAACCGAGATGACGAGGTCATTGCGAGAGCCAACAGCTTCATCATCGATCGGGAAAATGTACGGCAACATCTCTCTTTCGGATTTGGGATTCATCGCTGCGTGGGTAGGCGCCTTGCCGAGCTGCAGCTGAAAATCCTGTGGGAGGAGATGCTGAATCGATGTTTGGAGGTAAATGTGGTCGGCGAACCGGAGCGAGTTCAATCGAATTTTGTGCACGGTTATTCCGCACTGCCGGTGCAGATCCCAGGTTAGTCTCGGCTGCGGCCGACCTTCAACACTGTCATGCCGTTCAGAGCCGGCGGTTAGGACCAACGACTTTCTGGAGACAGTTCTCTAGGTAAAGTTCACCGGCGTTGCGTGACGGGCTTACGGTTGTTTCGAAGGTTGCGGGCAGAGGCCGCTATCGCGTCGAGGATTTTGGCCGGGCGGCTACGATACTCTTCACGGCCTGCAGGAGCCGTGCCAGCGTTCAAAGTCTCGGGAAGCAGTCCGTCCAGTCGATGAACTGAATGACCAGACGGGCCATACGAGGGGGGCTCACTTCATGTGAAGACGAGGACAAGCAGGCTCGAGCAGAGTAGCGCAAATCCGGCTGCGGTCAGCCCGAGGAAACTGCTGGAGACAAGATCATGACTGCCCATGAACGACCTCTGCGGCGAGGAATAGAGATCTGCAATCGCCGCTCCGCTTCCCTTTCTGGCCAATCTCGGCATTGTTATTCAATGAGCCGCATAATTCCTGCTGGTCTCGGGGCACGGCGCACTTTTCCAGCAAGATCGAGCGACAGTTCGCCGCGTTCCGGCGGGCATCCTCGTTTTGTGCTCTCGTGGTTGCAAACGGATCGCTCCGCCAGAAGCTGAGTAGACCAGAGCATCTTGACAGCAAAACTCACTCAATCGTGCCGTCAGCGTTTGAGCGCTTGCAGGATTGAGCGCCCATCTGAACCGCCGCCGCGGGTTTGGCGGAGGCTCCAAGTCTTGAGAAGGTGGAGCCATGACAAGCAAGACGACGACAAATGTTCACCCGAGCCCGAGCCCGAGGGGTTCGTATAGCTCTGTATCAGGCCAACGAGCACAGGTCGCGCTGGACGACGGTGACTTCCATTGCGGCCAAGATTGGCTGCACGCGCAGACCTTGCATGACTGAGTCAAGAAGGTTGAGATCGACAGTGGGCAGCGGGCCGGCGTTCCGACCGAGCTGGCCGAGAAGCCCAAGGCTCTGGAACGGAAGAACGCGAGCTTCGCCAGCCAACGAGATCCTGCGTAAGGCAAGCGCTTATTTTGCGACGGCGGAGCTCGGCCGCCGGTCCAAGCCATGATCGCATCGACGATGATCGTGCGGGGCATGGGGTCGAGCCGATCTGCAAGATGTTGCCGATCGCCCCCTCGACCGTAAGCGTAGCGCTGCGGCCCTTTTGAATGACGCTTGACGTCTATTTTGTTCGCGTGGCGCGTCGCCGCGGTTTCCATGTGTCGGACAACGCGTTGACGGCGGCCTCGAGGGCCTTCCGGTCGATCACGTTGGGATCGAACCGCTCCGGGCCCCAGCGGCGCATATGTTCGTGCTCCGGATGAGCAGGGTCGCTGATGGCGTCGAGGTATTCGGCATAGCCAGGCGCACCGCCGACGTCTTCCGGAGGACAACGACCGGCGGCCTCGAGCAGGAAGGGCATGCCCTCCGTCGTGGTGTTGTCGAACCATTTTTCGAGCTTGATCACATGGTCCCAGCTGTCGCCGAAGTCATAGAGATAGTGGATCGTCTTGGCGCCGGTCTCTCGAACGATATCGCAAAGCCGCGCTTTACGGGCATCCATGGGCTGGTGGCCGTAATCATTGTCGGAGTCGGGAATCCCCCAATGTGCCTCACCAGCGAAGAACTCGAAGAGGTGACTGTTCGTCCAGCCGAATGCCTCCTGAAGCGTCAGATGCAACCGTTCAAGGCGCAGGGTAACGGGTACGACAAGGCGACGCATCACCTCCGGCTTCACATCCTTGAGAGTTACCTTGATCCGGACCGCGGTCGTGTTCAGGCTCATGCCGCCAGCCTCGGATGGTGTGCATGCATCGTGTAGATCCATGCCCAAGGGAGCAGTTCGTCCAGTCGCGCCGCAGGCCAACCATTGACGAGCTTCGCGAGAACATCAGCGAGCCAGTGCTCGGCACTGACGCCATTGAGCTTACAGGTCTCGATTAACGAAGCCAGAACTGCCCAATTCTCGGCGCCCTCGTCGCAACCGGCAAAAAGGGAGTTCTTAGCATTGAGCTTGATCGGCCGCATCGCGCGCTCGACAGCGTTCGTGTCCATCTCGATGCGCCCGTCATCAAGATAGAGCGTCAAGCCGTCCCAGTGACGCAGCGCATAGCGCAGAGCCTTCGCCGTGTCGCTCTTCTCGGCAAGATGATCAAGCATTGCCTCAAACCATTGCTTCAAAGCTGCAGCCAAAGGCCGGGCATGCGCTTGTCGACCCGCGCGACGCTCGGCATCAGATCGGCCGCGGAGTGCTTTTTCGACCGCGTAGAGCTGGGCGATGCGCTCGAGCGCTTCGCGGGCAACTGGAGCTGGCGCCGGAGCAGCTTCGCGCTCGATCTTCACAAACTGGCGCCGCAGATGGGCCCAGCAGAAAGCGAGCGTCCCGGACAGGGCGTCCGCACGCGTCCCTCGGGTCATGGTCTTGTAAGCCTGATAGCCATCGCAATGGATGATGCCGCGATAGCCTTCGAGCAGTCTCAAGCCATGAACGGCCCCACGGCCCGGTGCATAGGCATAAACTACTCCGGGCGGATCAGGCCCGGCCCAGGGCCTGTCATCGCGTGACAGTGCCCAGAAGTAGCCAGTTTTGGTCCTGCCGCGCCCCGGATCCAACACCGGTGCGGGGGTCTCGTCGACACAGAGCTTCGAAGAGGCGAGCAGAAGCTGGCGCAGACGATGCCACAAGGGCTTCAATTCTTGGGCGGCATAGCCGACCCAGAAGGCAAGCGTGGAACGGTCGATGGCGATACCGTGCGTCGTCAGCATCTGCGCCCGGCGGTAGAGCGGCAAATGCCAATGATACTTGGCGTCGATCACATGCGCGACGAGCCGCTCGGTCGGCAGTCCTCCCCTGATCAATCGCTCGGGAGCAGCATGCTGGAGGACGACGCCGTGACAGGCGCGGCAGGCCAGTTTGGGGCGGCGGGTGACGATGACGCGATACTGCGCCGGTACGACGTCCAGCCTCTGGCTCTCATCGTGACCGATCTCAAAAAGGTCGCCTGCGCAGCACGGGCAGCAGGTTGCAGCGGGCATCAGGGTCTCGATGATGCGCGGCAAATGCTCCGGCAGCCTGCCACGATTGGCCCTGCGCTCGGCAGCTCTCTTCTCGCGCGTTTTGGGATTGGCGCGGTCCTCGGCTGCCTTGAGAGCCGCGACAGCCTGATCGATATCCTCCAGAACAAGCTGGAGCTGATCAGCGTCAAGCTTTTCCGAGGATCGACCGAACTGCGCGTCTTTTGCAAGCTTGAGCAACCGCTCGAGCCTGGCGCAGCGATCCAGCAGAGCCGCGGCAAAGGCACGCAACTCGGCTGGATCGCTCGGCAGCTCATCAGGCAAATCACTCATTGGCCCGATTCTGCCATGCTTCGCGCCCCGATGCAGCGAAGATTTGTGTCCTACGCAAGCGCTTTCGGATGCGGGATTCGAGGCGCATGCATGCGTGTCCAATCCATGCCGGCCAAAAGCGCGGACAACTGCGCGGCGTTCATTCGCATGACGCCGTCAACGACCGGCGGCCACTTGAAGGCGCTGCCCTCAAGCCGCTTCCAATACATCACGAGGCCACTACCATCCCAGACAACGATCTTCACCCGATCAGCGCGCTTCGCACGGAAGACCACCGCCACGCCCTCCATCGGATCGTGGCCCAGCGTCTCCTTCGCCAACAGCGCCAGGCCATCCGCGCTCTTCCTGAAGTCTACAGGTCGGGTCGCAACGTAAATCATGAGGCCAGCGGGAGCCGTCAGCATGAACGTGTCCGGCGCAACGCAACAAACACATCACTCAACACAGCAAGGCCAGGCGTCCCTCGCACCTCAACTCGTGCCCCATGGAGCTCAACCGTCACAACGGCTGCTTCCGGCGACCCGGAGGGAGCTGCAGCCGCCGATGGCGACGATTCCGACACCAACGGCACAAACGACAGTGCACCCGCCGCAGCTGGCAGCACCAGTTGACCTGAACGCGCCCGGCGCCGCCAGTCATGCACCTGCTGGGGCCGGCAGCCATGGCGACGTGCGACATCTGTTACGATCGCGCCCGGCTCGAGACTGTCCGCGACAATCTGCGCCTTCAAATCATCTGGCCACTGTTTCCGGCCGCCGCCGGCGTACACTTCTATGCGCGGTGACAACGGTCGTCTTATGTCGTCCGAATGGTCGTCCATTGTGAGCACCCTTGCAGAAGATGACTCTTCTAGCGGCGCTCACAGGTCTTCGCACAAACAATCTGATCGGCCTCGCAGCCCCGCTTACCCTCGACCTGCCGCGGAAGCAGATTATTCCGAAAGGCGGGCGACATGCCACCAGCGATGTTCAGATCTTCGGCAAAGGCGGTCACGGGGCAATAGCTCTCATTGGTAGAGCGCGAAGGGATCGCGCCTCTCAAGGTGCAGGGCCAATCGATCCAACAGATTGGACGTCGCCTGGGGCGGGCTGATTCGACAGTCTCGCGTGAACTGCGGCGCAACGGGCGCCCGCGCCGAACCAGAGGGCCGTGGCCGCCCACGTGAGGACCATAGCGCCCGCGTGAGGCTGGGCCGGCGCTCAGGGAAATGCGGTTGGCGAGAGCCCGGAAATCCGAGCCGAACGGGACGTTTCCGTCCTCTTCGCAAGGAGACGATTCGAACGCGGCGGGATCGTTTCGAACGCAAGCGCCGCGCGAATTGCGAAGATACCAAGCCGCGTCAAACAAACCATGAATTCACTTCTGCACGCGAGAGGCTTTTAGCCGCTCGACAAATGTGCGCTATACCGAGTGCAAAGAGGGCACTAGCCTTATCGCATTATCCGTCGAAAGGAGAGATGGAGCGTGAGCGAATTTACGGGAGAGGTTCAAGCGAATATGGGCCTGGTCTTGGATCAGGTCTGTGCGGGACTGCCGAATGGCGGTGACCACGAGAGCCGTCGGTATGTCGCTGAGCAACTGATTCAAGCGGTGCGGGCGGGAAAAACGACTCTGGGGCAGCTGACCTCTGCGGGACGTCGCGCTGTCGTCTATCTGAAGAATGCGCCGAAATCAGCCTAGCAGTCCCTTGTTGCCGGCCCGATCTGCCCTGCGTTCGCTCGCAGGCAACCGCTTACCCGACAGACCTCGTGGCGTTAGGGCACGTTGACGGGTGGCATGGGCGCGGTCGGGCGCGGCATGAACGCGCTTTGGCGGTGGCCGCGTGCCGCCAGCATGATCGCGAAAGCCGTGAGAACGATCAGGAGTCCACGCATATCGACAGATTACTCGGAGAGCTGTATCGCAATTATGAAACGGCTCATAGCCGGTGTGCCGAATCAAAGAAAATGAAGCTGTTGTATCATTCGATGAGGCGAACGGACGCGGTTGGACTGCAAAGCGCCAAAGTCATAGCGCTTGTTCTTGCGGCAAGACGGCAAAGCCATGCCTTTTGTGCCGAAAACGTGCGTACGGGCCTCGTTGGAAGCAGAAATCTGCGGCGGATTTCAATCGTAGGATCAATCGCTGGATGCCTTCGTTCTTGGCCTTCTGTTGGGCTTTCGTCCCCGTCACGAGTTCACCGAACGGGCCGCGGATCATGAGCGTCTAGGCCTCCAAGCTTCTCCTGACCACTTGCGATAGAGACTGACCCACGAGCTGTTCGTAAACGCCAGGATCCGTCGCACCCTCGGTATTGATGAGGAAGACCCGTGCGTCAGGTTCAAGACCAATCAGGCCGCGCAAGGTCGAATCGGCAGCAACTTTCAGCAACCCTGCCAGACCAACCCCGCCACTTTCGCCTGCAACGATAGCCGGATCACCGTCCCGGGGATTGGCCAAACGGTTCATAACCGCGACGGCGTCCTCGTCATCGACAATCATAAAAGCGTCGGCTGCGCGCGAAAGGATGCGCCAAGCGACGAGCGAAGGTTCGTAGCACTCGAGCATCGCCATCACTGTCGGCTGCCCATGAGCTACCTTGACACGATGCCCGGTTCGAGCGCTTTCAAACAGGCACGCTGCGCGCGATGGATCGACAACCGTGAAGAACGGGCGATTATCACCTAACAACACCGAAAAATGTCCGGCGACCGCTGCGGCAAGTCCACCGACTCCTGCCTGGACGAAGACGTGGGTCGGAGGTTCGGGCAACTGTCGTAGTGCTTCAGTCAGGAGCGCGGTATATCCCTGCATTACCAGACCAGGAATACGCTCGTAGCCCGGCCAGGACGTGTCAGACACCGTGATCCAGCCGTTCTCTGCGGCAACTCGGGATGCTTCGGCAACGGAGTCATCGTAGTTGCCGCTGACGCGGATCATCTGCGCGCCATGTCGGACGATTGCTGCGCTACGCTGATCGCTGACGCCCGAGTGAATGAATATAGCGCAGTTCGCCCCCACTAGCTGAGCGCCCTGCGCTACGGACCTGCCATGATTGCCGTCCGTGGCGCAGGATACCGTCATCCCCCGTGCTACGGCCTTCACCTCAGGTGCGTGAAGCTCCGAGATGTCGACAGCCCTGCCGAGGCGCGGAGTTGCTGCTTCTAAGACGAGCCGGATCACGGCATAGGAGCCGCCCAAAGCCTTGAAACTGCCAAGGCCGAGCCGGTGACCCTCGTCCTTGACTTGGATCGAGCCCACGCCAATCTCGTTGGCGAGGCCCGGCAATGAAATCAGCGGTGTTTCCTTGTGGCCATTGCGATATCTAAGAAACCGCTCCACCTCGCACGCAGCTTCGCAACTCAGCATGTTGGCATCCGCACCATCCAAAGGCGCCCGGTGGTCAGTGCGATGGTTAAGAAGCAACATGGTTCGAGTTCCCGGGGCGCAGATCTAAGCATCGCGGCGATGCGCTTGTCGAAACACTAGCGGGAATCCCAGCGATGTCACGCCTTCTCGCTAATCCGCAACAAATGGGAGGCCGCTCTCGATGACGACCCTGACGGTGCTCAGGATCGGGCGAATGATGCCTGATGTTTGAAGATCCGGCGGGAGGGCGTTGCGGACATCGCTCACCCGTTCCGCGCTGCACTCCTCGTTTCGAGCACGAGGAAGGATGACGATTTCTAGGCCGTGGACACGAACTCGGTTTCTCATCACGTATCCAGATCCACCAGCACGAGAGCAAAAGAGGCTGCAGAGGCAAGCGCGTTGGATTGCGGTGGCGGGCCCTGCTCCCGGCCGGTTGATGCGTCCCTTCATGTTCTGCCGGCCCGGACGGCCAAACCGCGGCCGAAGTCGAACCAGCATCGACGCTGGTCGTGATCGCGTTGCACGGTGAAGCAAGGACCTCCGGTGGCAAGGCGTCCTTCGTAGCCGAATGGAGACTCTGCGCGCTATTCGGACGCGGAAGTTCGGCAGCGGTGAACTCGTGCGGCCTGCGAAGAGTAGCGTCGGCCCCAGCCCGCAGATGATGGCGCCTGATGCCTATCGCGCCTTAACGAAGAATGAGGGCCGTTTTGCAAAGCCATCCCTCGTCTTTGGAGCCCAATAGGTCACAATCAGGTCTACGCTCGTGTTGAGTCCGACCGAAATGAGCCAGGACGATGAACTGCATGCTGACACTCCCAGATGGGTCGACGAGTTGCGGGATGAACACGAGAAAGCATGCGGCTGTCTTCGGGTTCAGCGCCTCTACGACGATGCCCTGGCGAAAAGCAGAATACGCATCTGTCGTCTGCAATTCTATCGGATCGACGCTTGCCTCGCGCCACGCCTTGATCCCGAGCCAGATGAGATATAGGCCTCCGGCGATCTTTAGCAAGGTGAACGCTTGTGCGCTTGCGACAACACGGGCAGACAGACCGACGGTGCTGCCGAAAACGTGGACAAGCCCTCCGGTACCCAGGCCAACGCTCGATGCGAGCGCTTCATTTCTGCCGCCAGCAAGCGTCCGGGCCACAATATAGAAGAGACCCGGGCCCGGCGTGACCACCACAAACAATGCCACGGCGAGGAACAAAAAAGAACGTATGCGAGTCGAACATTGCTCAGCCCGTTAATCGTTTCAACTGACGTTCGCGGCGCCAATCTTCGTGCATGATGGCTAGACCCGTTTCACGCCTGAGTGCAATTGCACAAAGCTCAGGACTGCAGCGGCCGTGTGGCTCGCTGCAAAGCCATTTGTAACGCCGCCGGCCGCTGGACGGTTCTGGCTCATTTGCGCTCTTATCGGAAGTGATGGAATGCACAGCCGACGCCTCGCAGGCCTTTGCCGATGAAAGCGGCGGCGCGTGGCTGAGGGACCCAAGGCTTCGCGGTCATGGCTGTCCAACAGTCGGATGACCAGTTTCGGCTGCTCGAAGAAGGAATGCACTTCTTCTCTGAGAGATCTTCCTACTGCCGGGTTGACGGCCTTGACCAAAACCAGAGGACGTCAATCTGGTACAGCAAGAATGCCGCAGACTGGCTCTATGGAATGAACCAGTTCTGGCCTACATCGGTCTCATGAATGCTCCACAGCATAGGCGACCCGAGATGAGCAATGAAAGCGCTCACCTGCACTCTGAAACAGCGATCGGCGCACCGGTTTACAAGACCTGGATGTGCGCGCTCTGCGGGGTTGTTTACAGCGAGCGGGAGGGATGGCCGGACGAGGGCATTCCGCCGGGCACTCGCTGGGAAGACGTCCCCGACGAGTGGATCTGCCCCGATTGCGGTGCAGACAAGAGTGAATTCCAGATGACCGAGGTCTGAACGAAATCCCGTTGATGCTGCGAGCAGCGTGCGCGGCATTCATCAATTGCCAGGGAGCTAGCATGTACGTCCCCCCACATTTCGCCGAGTCGCGCCCCGAGGCGCTTCACGATCTCATCAACAAAAATCCTCTCGGCATCCTCTTTACCAACGGGAAGAGCGGGCTCGACGCAAATCACCTACCTTTCGAGTTGCACGCGAAGGAAGGGCAACAGGGCGTGCTTCATTCACATGTGGCTCGCGCAAATCCCATTTGGCAGGATATCGCTACGGGGAACGAGGTGCTGATCGTATTCCGCGCCGGGGATGCCTACATCGCGCCGAACTGGTATCCCAGCAAGGTCGAGTTCAAGAAGCAGGTCCCGTCCTGGAACTATATGGTGGCTCATGTGTACGGACGCGTGACGATCCGCGACGATGAGCGTTACGTTCGTGGCATGGTCGCGCGGCTGACGCGCATCCATGAGGCGAAGCAGGCCGATCCTTGGAAGATGACTGACAGTCCCAAGGACTACATCGATACGATGCTCAAGATGATCGTCGGAATCGAGATCGAGATCACACGACTCGTTGGCAAGTCGAAGCTTAGTCAGAATAAAGAGGTCCGGGACATTCTCGGTGCAGGGAACGCGCTCAAGGCCCAGGGCAAGGATGTGATCGGCGATGCAATGCTGGCCGCCGCTGTGGCCAAAGCGGAGCAGGCCTGACTCATATCCGACGGAGCGACATGCTCGGAGAAATCGTGGCGCAACGCCCTACTTGTGATCCTCGGGTATGGCGGGGCCAAGCCCATCGGCGGCCCTGCGCAAGCATGGATAATCTCATTCGCCCTACGATCGTCTGCCGCTGGCGAAAGCTCTGGTTGGAGTCAAAAACTGGAGATCAGTGCGCGTTCTTCCCGGCGCGCTGCGGAGCACCCCAACCCAATGTTCAAGTTCGCGGCGAGCGCCGATTGCTGCGAAAGAGACCTGAGCGCGGCCATCCAGATATTATCTGGCAGTTTCCATCCGTGGGCGCTTGGACAGTTTGGCCTTTCTGTTCGCGCGGACCGATGCCTCAAGGACACCTTTCAGGCGGACTGCGGCCCCCTGCAATTCCGCGACGGAAAAGCCGCCGAAGCCGAGCATTAGACCGAACCGAGCAGGCGCATCTTGGTACATGGGCGAGATCGGTCGCACAACCAGCCCGGCCTTCTGTGCTTGCTCGGCTAGCTTGACGTCGTCGAGGCCGGCAGGAAGCCAAAGCACCAGGTGCATACCTTGGTCGCTTGGTTGGAGCGCTGTCCAGGACGGCAGCTCTGTCTTAATGGCGGAGATCAGGGCCGCGCGCCGTTCTGCGTACGCGCCCCGGATGCGCCGTATGTGAGCTTCGAAATAGCCCTCGCGCATATATTGCGCGAGCACATATTGATCAGCTGTCGGAGAATGGCGGTCAATAAGAGCACGGGCGCCTGCGAATGCCTCCACCAGCGGAAGGGGAACGATGGCGTATCCGATCCGCATGGAGGAAAAGAGCACTTTGCTCATCGTCCCGAGATAGACGACACGTGTAGGATCGAATCCCTGCAGGGACGGAAATGGATGTCCCGCGTAGCGAAGTTCGCTGTCGTAATCGTCCTCGACAATCCAGGCATTGTTTTGACGGGCCCAGGACAGCAGAGCCGTGCGTCTCGCCATGCTCATCGGCATGCCGAGCGGATATTGATGCGATGGTGTAACGAACGCGACCCGAGCCTTCGAGCATCGGACGAGGCCTTCGTGGACGTCGATGCCCTGCGCGTCGACGGGAATCCGAGAGGTCTGGACGTTGAAGTTTCCGAGAACCGCGACAATACCGGGATAGGCGGGGTCTTCCGCCCATACTGCGTCTCCGTCCGCAAGAAGAACGGTTGCAGCCAGAAAAAGACCCTGCTGCGTACCCGCCGTGATCACGACCTGGCCGGCCTCGCATTTCACTCCACGGGCTTTACGAACGTAGTCAGTAATCGCGAGCCGCAAATCAGGCAATCCTTTCGGGTCGATGTATCCCGACGGGGCAGCCACGCGCAGCGCTCGGACGCGATTACCGAGACGGCGCCACTTGTCATCCGGGGCGACCGCGCCTGCCGGATGAGCGATTGCAAATGGCATCGTCCCTTGGGGCCGAAGAGTTTGCACGACCTCTGCAAGACGGGCGACGTTCTCCCGCAACACAAGGCCGATCCGCGGCGGCTCGATGAATGCCTGCGGTGGGCTCACGAGTTCGCTGTCGCCATTGACGTTCGCCACGATCGTGCCGCCTCTGGCGCGCGCTTCGAGGTAGCCTTCCGCATGTAGCTGACCAAACGCCTCGATGACCGTACCCCTCGCGAGTTGGAGCGATGCAGCGAGGGTGCGGGTGGACGGTAGCCGTTCGCCCGGCTTCAAGATCCCGTTTGATATCGCCTCGCGAAGTGCCTGCGTGAGTTGTTGTCCGACCCGGCCTGCGGTCTTGTCGAGAGAACCCAGCGAGGGAATTGCGATGATGTTTCGGCGCCTTGCCATTGCCGTTCTGGTCTACCTATCCGCTCGTACTTTGAAGTCCAGAATAGACCAACTCTGTGAGTCATTGAAAGAAATCGTCACATACCGCTCTACCGCTCGGCTTTGACATCCCAACCCCCGACCAGTGATGGCCTTGCGGGTCAGCTACCATCTCCCCATGACGTAGGTAGGCCGGCCCGAGGGCCGTGGAAGATCGCCTCGTTGAATCAAGGGGCTGAGCATCTTCGTTGTTGAGAGGCTATCCAGTTTCGAAGCCCATCGAAAGTGTGAAATCCATCGGCCGCGTAGCAGCGGACGTCCGGAAGGAAGGCCTGCATCAATTCGGCGAGCGCATGTCCCGGATTGAGGTCCAGCACCCCTGCTGACCGCCAGCTCTGCCAGGGCCTCCAGGGTCGCCGACCAGTCGATGAGGCGCGCGACCTGGCAAGCGAGCTTCACTGTTGCATGGCTTGGGCAGAAGATGCGCTCGCCGTCGCCTCCTGCGAGCAGAATCCGCTGGCTTGCGATCGGCTCGCGCCTGCTGGCGTCGAGCGCCTCTTGGAACGGTTTGCAGGCGCGCGCGAGCCGTGACGTGTGGGAAGTGATCTCAATGCTGTCTATATGTTGAACGCGGCTGCGGCGCTCAGGCGCTACATCGATGATCGCCTTGTAGAGATGGATCGGCGAGCATCAACGATAGCTCGCTGCCAGACCAATGAAGAATGCATGATTTGAGGTTCTCCGCAGGCGCGGGACGCCCCGGCGGCGAAGGTTGCTGTTCGGCGCCAAGCAGAGGTTTGCCCTGAACCAAGCTCCAGCCAGACCTGCAGTTCATCGCGAGGAGCGGGCGTGTTCGCCGTCGAGTTGCGCGAGCAGCCAGTCTGCAAACGCGCGTACGGCCGATCTTTGTCGGCTGGCGCGCGGATAGATGAGACGGTGACCGACGTAACTGATATCGTTCGCGCGTCCCGCCAATGGGGCAACCAATCGCCCATTGGCCAGTTCACGCTCGGCCAGGAGGGTTGATTCCAACGCCACTCCCAATCCCTCCGCAGCGGTCGCAATTGCAAGAAAGCTCCGATCGAACCTCATGCCGTGGAGGGCGGGGGCTTCTAATCCGTTCGCGGCGAACCATTGATGCCACTGCACCTGCTTCACGTCTGAGCGGATGAGCGTCTGATCGAGCAGATCAGCGGCCTTCCCTATCGATTTTGCGAGCGAGGGAGAGCAGAGCGGGGTAACCGTCTCTTCCGGTAGAGGAACAATCTCGACGCCTTCTGCGCGCGGCGGACCGTAGACGATATCGATATCGAAATCATCGTTGCTGAAGCGCGCATAATCCGTGCTTGCGGCCAATCGAACCTCGAGCTTCGGGTAAGCAGCGAGAAACTGCGCAAGCCGTGGCGCCAGCCATTGCGCAGCAAAGCTTGGGGCGGAGTGGACGCGCACCAGTTGCGGTCCGCGCGCGGCGACTTCCTCAACGCCGCGGCGGAGCTGATCGAACGCCGTCCCGGTGTGACGCATCAGATTTTCGCCGGCTGGCGTGAGCCGCACAGAGCGCGCACTGCGCTCGAACAGAACGGTCCGTAGCGTGGCCTCCAGCTTGCGGATCGCGTGACTGACGGCGCTCGGCGTCAGGTGAAGCTCATTCGCCGCATCGCGAAACGATCCGGTCCGGGCTGCGGCCTCAAAGGCACGAATTGAGGATATCGGGATCTTCGAGAGCATCCGATAAGTGAACCAGATTCATCGATCCGTGACAACTGTGCGTTGGTACGGCAGGCCTCCGCGAGTCATTCCTAATCCAGCAAGGAAGAATAATTTGCGGGAGGAATTGATGCTGCTCAGCGGTAAGACGGCAATCATTTCGGGCGCGGCCTCGCCGCGGGGCATCGGGCTTGCAACCGCGCGGCGGTTCGCCGCCGAGGGCGCTCGGGTGGCCATTCTGGATATCGACGCGGGCGCCGCGGCGGACGCTGCGGCATCGCTTGGAAAGTCCCACATTGGACTGGCGTGCAACGTCGCCGACAAATCGCTCTGCGAACAGGCAGTCACCCGCGTGATCGAAACCTTCACAGGCATCGATATCCTGATCAACAATGCCGGGATCACACAGCCGGTCAAGTTCCTGGACATTTCGCCGGCCGATTGGGATCGAATTCAGGACGTCAACCTCAAGGGTATCCTGTTTCTGTCGCAGGCGGTGATCCCGAATATGCGCGCACGAAAGTCCGGGTCGATCGCGTGCATGTCGTCCGTCTCGGCCCAGCGCGGTGGTGGCATTTTCGGCGGCCCACACTACTCGGCTGCGAAAGCGGGGGTCCTTGGCCTCGCCAAGGCGATGGCGCGGGAGTTCGGCCCTGACGGGATTCGCGTCAACTGCGTCACGCCCGGCCTGATCGGCACGGATATTACGGCAGGCAAGCTGAACGATGAAATGAGAGCGAAAATTCTGGAAGGCATTCCGCTCAATCGCCTCGGCACGGCAGAAGACGTTGCCAGTATCTACACCTTCCTAGCCTCCGATCTATCTGCCTACGTCACGGGTGCCGTGATCGACGTCAACGGCGGCATGCTTATCCACTGAGCCCAGCGAGATAAGGTCCAGATCGATGGAAACGCCCACCAATACGCTTATCAGCGCGCCCAAGCTAGCGGACCGCGCCTACAATATCCGCCGCAATGCGCTGCGCATGGGCGAAGTCCAGGGGCAGGGTTATATCGCGCAGGCGCTGGACATATCCGATGTTCTCGCCGTGGCCTACTTCCACGCCATGCGTTACCGGCCTGAAGATCCGTCATGGGACCGCCGGGACCGCTTTCTGCTCTCCAACGGACATTATGCCATCGCACTTTACGCAGCTTTGATCGAAGCGGGAATTGTCCCGGAGGAAGAACTCGAAACCTATGGCAGCGACGAGAGCCGCCTGCCGATGTCGGGCATGGCCTCCTACACGCCCGGAATGGAAATGTCGGGCGGATCGCTTGGCCTCGGGCTGAGCATTGCCGTTGGCATGGGCCTAGGACTTAAGCGCAAGAGATCCGAGGCGCGGGTATACACGTTGTTTTCCGATGGCGAACTCGACGAAGGCTCCGTCTGGGAAGCGATCCAGTCGGCAGGCCACTACAAGCTCGACAATCTGATCGGCATCGTCGACGTCAACAATCAGCAGGCGGATGGTCCTTCCACGCAGGTCATGGCCTTCGAGCCGCTGGTCGACAAGCTTCAGGCCTTCGGCTGGTTCGTGCAGCGGATCGACGGCAACGATCTCGATGCCGTGGTTGCAGCGTTCGACGCCGCCAAATCCCATCCCGAGCCCAAGCCGAGGATGATCGTCGCCGACACTCTGATGGGGAAGGGCGTTCCTTTCCTGGAACAGCGCGAGAAGAGCCATTTCATCCGCGTCGAGCAGCACGAATGGCAGCTCGCGCTTGCCGCGCTCGAAGCCGGGAGGCAGGCATGAAAACCGTCAGATCAGCACCTCAGCCTGGCAAGCCGCGCCTGACCACCTCCGCCATGATCGCGTCGATCGCGTCCGAGGGACAGAAGACGAAGCCTGCGCCCTTTGGACACGCGCTCGTCGAGCTCGCACGCCACCGCCCTGAGGTGGTCGGCATGACGGCCGACCTCGGCAAGTACACCGACCTGCACATCTTTGCGAAGGAATTTCCGGACCGCTATTACCAGATGGGCATGGCCGAGCAGCTTCTGTTCGGCGCCGCTTCCGGCCTCGCCGCTGAAGGCTTCATGCCATTCGCCACTACTTACGCCGTGTTCGCATCGCGGCGGGCATACGACTTCATACACCAGACAATCGCGGAGGAAGACCGAAACGTGAAGATCGTTTGTGCATTGCCCGGCCTGACCTCGGGCTACGGCCCGAGCCATCAGGCCGCAGAGGATCTCGCGCTGTTTCGTGCCATGCCGAACATGACGGTCATCGATCCCTGCGATGCCCACGAAATCGAGCAGTTGGTGCCTGCCATCGCGGCGCATGGGGGGCCAGTCTACACCCGCCTGCTGCGCGGCCAGGTGCCGATCGTTCTGGACGAGTACGACTACAAATTCGAGCTCGGCAAGGCCAAGCTGATCCGTGACGGGAAGGACGCCCTGGTCATTTCCTCCGGCATCATGACGATGCGTGCGCTCGAGGCCGCGCAAACCTTGAGGGGCGACAGCGTTGATATCGCGGTGCTGCACGTTCCGACCATCAAGCCGCTCGACGCCGAGACGATCTTGCGTGAAGCCGGTAAGTCGGGCCGCCTCGTCGTCGTTGCCGAGAACCATACAACGATTGGCGGTCTCGGCGAGGCGGTTGCCGCACTTCTGATGCGTTCAGGCGTTCATCCGCCTTTCCGCCAGATCGCATTGCCGGACGAATTCCTTGACGCTGGCGCACTTCCGACACTGCACGACCGCTACGGGATTTCCACCGCAGAGGTCGCAAGGCAGATCAAGCAGTGGCTTTAGTGCACCGGCGCTAAGCGCCAATCAAGGGAAGCCCCTTGAGGAGCTACGCCCGCCGTATATTGCGGCGGCGAGCGATGGCTCTTGCCCAAATGCCGGCGATCGAAAGCCGGTGAAGAGCCCGGAAGGCTGCACGCCAGCGCAGCTTGCAGTCGGCAGCAACGTCAATGCAGGATCAGGAGTAAAACATGATTGTCTCGAAGCCCGGAATCATCAGCCGCCGTTCGCTGTTGAGGGCGGCTACGGCCGTACCTCTCTGCAGGATTCTGACCCGTCCGGCGTCTGCCGCCGAGTTCGTCTAGAAGTTCGCGACCGGACAGGATCCGACCCATCCGGTGAATATCGGCGCAAGAGGCGATCGACCGATCCGCGAAGCGACGAGCGGCCGGCTGGAGATCAGGCTGTTTCCGGCCAATCAGCTCGGCTCCGACACCGAACTCCTGCCCCAGGTACGCAGCGGCGGCGTGAGTTCTTCAACCAATCGTCATCGATCCTTGCCACCTGGTGCCGAGCGCGGGCATCGTGAACACCGGCTTCGCATTCGCCGATTACGACAGCGTATGGAAGGCGATGCACGGCAAACTGGGCACCTATGGAATTCCGGTCATTGCCCGTCAGGACGACTGTCAGACCTGCTTCCTTTGCGAGCTTTATTGTCCCGAGGATGCGCTCTGGGTCTCCCCCTTCGCCGATGAGAACAAGCCCGTCGACGTCAGGGCACTCAAGCGAACGGCGCGATGGGCAGCTATCGCCGAGCTGTCGGCTGGACCGACGAGACGCGGGATCGCCGCGGCATCGACCGGAGCTATCTACTCTTTGGTCAATGAGTTGGGCTGCCGCCGCGCCCTGTCCACTTAAGATGCATGCGCTCGCGCGGGTTCGCGGGCTTCGCGGCGGCGCTGGCGCCGTGCGCATCGGCGCTTCGCTCGCTCTGCCGGGAGCGGCAAGGATGGCACTGGTGGCCCGGCCGTTTCCACTAGCACCTTCTCGACCGGTTCGTGTTCGGTCCGGCGCGCCTCCATGGATTCGAGCACGGCTCGTCCCTTCACAGTAATCCTCCAGCCGCCGTTTTGACGCTCAACGAGACCGTCCGAAAAAATGTCGAGCCCGGGCACGCGCGCGGCCAGCCGCTTGGTGCGTTCGGCCCATTCCGGGCCGCTGGTGGCGAGGATTGCCATGTCGCGCTTGAGGTCCGCCATCACGGCGAATCCTTCCGGATAACTCACCAGGATTTTCAAGACTGTGACCTGGAAATTCACCCCGGACCCGCCCGATCAACGCCACATCGTCGGCGCTTCTGTCAGCGCTATCCGGCCGATCTGCCGCAGCTCGTCCGGGGTCGTTTCGCCGGTCTTTGCGGCTTCCAGGATCTTGCAGGCCACGTGGGTGCGAGCGCCGGATTCGTCGCGTGGTAGCTTTTCGCAGACCTCGTCGAGCACCGCTCGCAATAGAGCGGTAGTCGCTTGTTCAAACATGGGTGCGACGCTCGGAAAAACCTGATCCTACCGCAAGTCTTTCGATTTGGGGATTCACGAATGTTAACCAATGAGCTCTGCCGCGCTGCACAAGACCCGCGCCTGCGCCCCTTCCTGAAATCCTGCTCGAAACTGCGCCTCTCAAATCGGCGGGCCGAGTTGCGGCTCAGCCTGCCCCTCACCATGGCGCGAGGACAACGATACTCCCAAGAAGCCGAACCGGCTTTGAAGCGGGCATCTCGCTTTCAAGCAGCGATCGAGAAGTGTTCGAGCTCGCTGTGGTTCGAAATCGCGATCGGCATGGACCTGCTGCGCGTGATGATGTCCAAATCGTTGACTTGAGCCTTCAGCGTGACGGTCCGGGCCCGCGCGGTCCTTGTCCTCCCAGTGCCGCCAGACCTTCTCGATCAGCGGGCCCAACTCGGTGGCCATTGCGTCGAAAGCGCTAAAGATCGGTTGAGAACGTGTTCTCCGCACCAACCGACTTCCGGATCCGGTTCGCGCGGACCTCGGGTGATCAATGCCCTCGATATCCAGTAGTATTACGCGCCGGCCTTGCCGAAATTGGCTTGCAGAAGTCGAGCGACTGATTGCGGACCTCGAGGCAGTGTACAGGCCCGTTCGGCGAATCGCGACGAAACGCGGTGGGAACGGCCCGACCAGTTCGACATCGCCCGGCGCGTTTCGGGACATATCGGCTTCAGCACCGGGATCCACGGCTGCGTGGGGCAGATGGTCGCGCGGCTCGAAGGCGAAGCCGTGCTGGCCGCCTTGGCGGCGAGCGTCGCATCAATCGAGATAACGGGCGAGCCGGTATACCGCGACAGCAGTGGATTGCGGGCCCTCAGCTCACTGCCGGTACGCGTTACGACGAATAGCGCCAGCCCGGGCTCTTTGCAGCGGCTGTCATTGCCCGCCAGGACGGCTGACGGACCTGCTTCCTTTGCGAGCTTATTGTCCCGAAAGGTGTTGTCGTGCAAGCCCCGCTGCTTCCTCGACGTAGTTGCTATAGTTCAGCACGCCTTTCGCATGGAAGTTCGTTGAGCCGAGAAGGGATCTTGTTCTTGAAAATGAGCTTCCCAAGGGCCCGAAGGATCAACGATCGCGTTGATAACGTTTGCGTCGAAAATCAACGCGGGCCCTCTATCAGCCTTGCGAAATACCATCGTCGTCGTCGTGGCGAACCCCAGGCCGGTCACCAGATCAACGCCGGCGGCGAGCAGCGCATCGCGCTGCGAGTCCGTGCTCTGGCGGTCGGAGTCCGACGACACGCGCATGTAGCCAACCAACATAGGCGGATACGCATCGGAGTTAGGTTTCCGTATTGCAGCGCGTGGCGACAGAGTTTTCCGCATGTTTTTTGCGCCGCCAGGCGTTTAGTTTAGGACGCTACTACAAGATTCGGTAGTTGGCTAAAGCCACTTTGAGGCCCTAGGTTCCGGCCGCCGTCCCCGCCGATCATCATCATCGACGAACAGAAGCGAACGCAAGCGCACGTGAAGCCCGCACCGTCTGCCGGTCACCTTCCGCCCTTCCATCGCGTAGAGACTGAAGTGTCACCATGTCCGAACAACCCTTGCCGACGCTGCCGATGTGGCGCGTCGATCACATCGAGCCCTCGCCCAAGATGTTGGCGCTACGCGCCAACGGTCCGATCCACCGCGTGCGCTTCCCGTCCGGGCACGAAGGCTGGTGGGTGACAGGCTACGACGAGGCCAAGGCGGTGATGTCCGACGCGGCGTTCCGGCCCGCGGGAATGCCGCCGGCGGCATTCACCCCGGATTCGGTAATTCTCGGTTCGCCGGGGTGGCTGGTCTCGCACGAGGGGGGCGAGCATGCCCGGTTGCGCACGATCGTGGCGCCAGCCTTCAACGACCGCAGGGTGAAGCTGCTCGCGCAGCAGGTCGAGGCGATCGCCGCGCAGTTGTTCGAGACGCTGGCGGCCCAGCCCCAGCCCGCCGACCTGCGGCGCCACCTCTCCTTTCCGCTTCCGGCCATGGTCATCAGCGCGCTGATGGGCGTGCTCTACGAGGATCACGCGTTTTTCGCCGGCCTGTCCGACGAGGTAATGACGCACCAGCATGAAAGCGGCCCGCGCAGCGCGTCGCGCCTGGCTTGGGAAGAACTGCGCGCCTACATTCGCAGCAAGATGCGGGACAAGCGCCAGGATCCGGGCGACAACCTGCTGACGGACCTGCTCGCGGCGGTCGACCAGGGCAAGGCGACCGAGGAGGAGGCGATCGGCCTGGCCGCGGGCATGCTGGTGGCGGGGCACGAGAGCACCGTCGCGCAGATCGAATTCGGCCTGCTGGCCATGTTCCGCCATCCGCAACAGCGCGAACGCCTGGTCGGCGATCCATCCCTGGTGGACACGGCGGTGGAGGAAATCCTGCGCATGTACCCGGCGGGCGTGGGCTGGGACGGCATCATGCGCTATCCGAGGACCGACGTGACCATCGCCGGCGTGCATATTCCCGCGGAGAGCAAGGTGCTGGTCGGACTGCCGGCGACGTCGTTCGATCCGCGCCATTTCGACGACCCGGAAATCTTCGATATCGGGCGCGACGAAAATCCGCACCTAGCGTTCTCCTACGGTCCGCACTACTGCCTCGGCATGGCGCTGGCCAGGCTGGAACTCAAAGTGGTGTTCGGTTCGGTCTTCCAGCGCTTTCCCGCGCTGCGCCTGGCCGTGGCGCCCGAAGAACTGAAGTTGCGCAAGGAGATCATCACTGGCGGGTTCGAAGAGTTGCCGGTGCTCTGGTGATGCGCGGACGCCCCTGGGAGTCGCGATCTTCTCCGCAATTTGCCGGCGCGCCTGGCGCGCGCCGTTCAGATCAGCCAGCCAACAACTAAGCAAGATGGACGTGCAAGAAACCACAGCAGCATGCCGGGACGCCTTCGCCGAACTGGCTTCGCCAGCGTGCATCGACGACCCGTATCCGTTCCTGCGATGGTTGCGCGAGCACGATCCGGTGCATCGCGCGGCGTCGGGCCTCTTTCTGTTGAGCCGCCACGCCGACATCTACTGGGCGCTCAAGGCCACGGGGGATGCGTTTCGGGGGCCGGCGCCCGGCGAACTCGCGCGCTATTTCCCGCGTGCGGCGACCAGCCTGTCGCTCAATCTGCTGGCGTCCACGCTGGCGATGAAGGACCCACCGACGCATACGCGTCTGCGCCGGCTGATCTCGCGCGATTTCACCATGCGCCAGATCGACGACCTGCGGCCGAGCATCGCGCGCATCGTCGCAGCGCGCCTGGACGGCATGGCGCCCGCGCTGGAGCGCGGGGAGGCGGTGGACCTGCATCGGGAATTCGCGCTGGCCTTGCCCATGCTAATCTTCGCCGAACTGTTCGGCATGCCCCAAGACGACATGTTCGGGCTCGCCGCCGGCATCGGCGCCATTCTGGAAGGCCTAAGCCCGCACGCCAGCGATCCCCAGCTCGCCGCGGCGGACGCGGCCAGCGCCAGCGTGCAGGCCTACTTCGGCGACCTCATAGAGCGCAAGCGCACCGATCCCCGCCACGACATCGTGTCGATACTGGTCGGCGCACACGAGGACGATGCCGACACGCTGTCGGATGCGGAGTTGATCAGCATGCTGTGGGGCATGCTGCTGGGCGGCTTCGCCACCACTGCCGCGACCATCGACCATGCGGTCCTGGCGATGCTGGCGTATCCCGAACAGCGGCACTGGCTGCAGGGAGACGCCGCGCGGGTGAAGGCATTCGTCGAAGAAGTCCTGCGCTGCGACGCGCCCGCCATGTTCAGCTCCATTCCGCGTATCGCCCAGCGCGACATCGCACTAGGCGGCGTGGTGATCCCGAAGAACGCGGACGTGCGCGTGCTGATCGCGGCCGGCAATCGCGACCCGGACGCCTTCGCCGACCCCGACCGCTTCGATCCCGCGCGGTTCTACGGCACCAGTCCTGGCATGTCGACCGACGGGAAGATCATGCTGAGCTTCGGCCACGGCATCCACTTCTGCCTCGGTGCGCAACTGGCCCGGGTGCAGTTGGCCGAGAGCCTGCCGCGGATCCAGGCGCGCTTCCCCACGCTGGCATTGGCCGAGCAGCCCACCCGGGAGCCCTCCGCGTTCCTTAGGACATTCCGCGCGCTGCCGGTGCGGCTGCATGAGCACGGGGGCTGAGATGCGCGTCGTGGTCGACCAGGATCTGTGCGGAACCACCGGGCAGTGCGTGCTGACGCTGCCGGGCACCTTTCGCCAGCGCGAACCGGACGGCGTGGCGGAAGTGTGCGTGGCGACGGTCCCGCAGGTGCTGCACGCCGCCGTGCGGCTCGCGGCCAGCCAGTGCCCGGTCGCCGCCATTCGGGTCATCGAAAGCGACGCTGGCGATGACGAGCGCGCCAGCGCCGACCCCGCGCCTTCTCCGGTGAGGCCGAGCGGCATGCCGCGAAAGACCAACGCAATCCACGAGGACACGATCGGACGGTTTGAAGGCAAGGTGGCCGTGGTGACCGGCGCCGGCGCCGGCATCGGCAAGGCATGCGCCCTAGCCATCGCGCGCGAAGGCGGCAGAGTGGTGGTGGCCGACATTGATGGCTCGGCGGCCATCGCCTGCACCGCGCAGATCGCGGCCGAAGCGGGCCTCGCGCTGGCGCTGGCGATGGACATCGCCGATGCGCAGGCGGTGGCAGCGCTGTTCGAGACGGCGGAGCGGCACTTCGGTGGGGTCGACCTGCTGGTGAACAACGCGAGCGCCATGCATCTGACCCCGCGCGACCGAGCGATCCTCGACCTGGACCTGGCGGTCTGGGATCAGACCATGGCGACCAATCTGCGCGGTAGCCTGCTCTGCTGCCGGCAGGCCATCCCACGGATGATCGCCCGCGGCGGCGGCGCCATCGTCAACATGTCGTCGTGCCAGGGGCTCAGCGGTGACACCGCGCAGACGTCCTACGCCGCGTCGAAGGCGGCGATGAACATGCTATCGGCCTCGCTCGCCACCCAGTACGGTCATGCGCAGATCCGCTGCAACGCGGTTGCGCCGGGTCTCATCATGACCGAGCGTCTCCTCGCCAAGCTGGACGAGCGCATGCAGCGGCATCTGCGCCGGCACCAGCTCCTGCCGCGCGTCGGCCGTCCCGAGGACGTGGCCGCGCTGGTGGCGTTCCTGCTTTCCGAGGATGCTGCGTTCATCACCGGCCAGGTGGTGTGCATTGACGGCGGCATGCTGGCGCATGTGCCGACGTACGCCGACGGTGGCAACAGCCGCGCCGCGCGGCCTGCCGGCAACACCGCCGAAGCGCCTGCGGCGCCGCGCTGCTGATGGACATGCTGCTCAACCCCCTGGCTCGTCGGCACCGGCGGCGGTACGACATCCCGGTCGTGCCCGGCGCTTTCCCCCTGGTCGGGCATCTTCCCGCCATCGTCTGCGACCTGCCGCGCCTGCTGGGGCGCGCGGAACGGATGCTGGGCAGCCACTTCTGGCTGGATTTCGGCCCTGCCGGACACCTGATGACGTGCGTGGATCCGGATGCGTTCGCACTGCTCCGGCACAAGGACGTGTCCTCGGCGCTGATCGAAGAGATCGCGCCCGAATTACTTGGCGGAACGTTGGTCGCCCAGGACGGCGGCGCGCACCGGCAGGCGCGCGATGCGATCAAGGCGGCGTTCCTGCCCAAAGGGCTGACTCAGGCCGGGATCGGCGACCTGTTCGCGCCCGTCATCTGGGCGCGGGTGCAGGCGTGGCGTGACCGCGGCGACGTAACCATCCTGCGCGAAACCGGCGACCTGATGCTCAAGCTCATCTTCAGCCTCATGGGTATCCCCGCGCAGGACTTGCCGGGATGGCATCGCAAGTACCGGCAACTGCTGCAGTTGATCGTCGCGCCCCCGGTCGACCTGCCCGGACTGCCCTTGCGGCGCGGCCGCGCCGCCCGCGACTGGATCGACGCGCAGTTGCGCCAGTTCGTCCGCGACGCGCGCGCGCATGCCGCGCGCACCGGGTTGATCAACGACATGGTGAGCGCCTTCGATCGCAGCGACGATGCGCTCTCCGATGACGTCCTGGTCGCCAATATCCGCTTGCTGCTGCTTGCCGGTCACGACACCACCGCCTCGACGATGGCCTGGATGGTGATCGAGCTGGCGCGGCAGCCTGTGCTGTGGGACGCCCTGGTCGAGGAGGCGCAACGCGTGGGCGCGGTGCCGACCCGGCACGCGGACCTGGCGCAGTGTCCGGTCGCCGAGGCCCTGTTCCGCGAGACGCTGCGCGTGCATCCGACGACCACGCTCCTGCCGCGTCGGGCGCTGCAGGAATTGCAACTCGGCCAACGGCGCATTCCCGCGGGCACCCATCTGTGCATCCCGCTGCTGCATTTCTCGACCTCGGCGCTGCTGCACGAGACGCCTGATCAGTTCCGCCTGGCGCGGTGGCTGCAACGCACGGAGCCGATCCGGCCGGTGGATATGCTGCAGTTCGGTACCGGCCCACACGTCTGCATCGGTTACCACCTGGTATGGCTCGAACTGGTGCAGTTCTGCATCGCCTTGGCGCTGACCATGCACAAGGCCGGGGTGCGGCCGCGGTTGTTGGGCAGCGCCGAAAAAGGCCGGCGCTATTACCCGACCGCACATCCCTCCATGAAAATCCGCATCGGATTCTCATGAGCTGGCATCGCTTGCGCCCGTATGGCGAGGCAGCGACGCCGGCAACACCGCGGCGGCCCGCCGCTCGCCGTGGCCGTCTCCTGTCAGGTACAAGGACATGAACAGCATGCAGACCGGTTCCACGCTACACGACGACCGAACTGGCGTTTCCGCGCTCGGCGGATTGGGCCCGCAAGCGCGCGGCGCTTCCGGCAGGCTGCTGCCGGACATCTGGATGCACGATGGCGTAAAGCGGGTCGAACAAGCGCTCGCGCGCCTTCTCTGCGCCGAAGACAAGGGTGAGACCGAGCTGATGGCGGCGATGCGCTACGCCACCTTGCATGGCGGGAAGCGCACCCGCGCCTTGCTCTGTTTGGCCGCCGGCGCACTGGCCGACACGCCGGCGCACATGCTCGACGACGTCGGCGCCGCCATCGAGATGATGCACGCCTGTACCCTGGTCCACGACGACCTGCCCGCGATGGACAATGACGTGCTTCGCCGCGGCCTTCCGACCGTGCACGTCAAGTTCGGCGAAGCCACCGCGATCCTGGTCGGCGACGCGCTGCAGGCGCACGCCTTCCTGACCCTGGCGAGCCTGGATGCGCCGGGCGACAATCCTATCGCGCTCGTGCGCGAACTGGCGCGGGCGGTGTCCGCCGAGGGTGCCGCAGGCGGGCAGGCCATCGATCTGTCGCTGGTCGGAAAGCACGTCGAGCTGGACAGGATCGTCGCGATGCACCGGATGAAGAGCGGAGCGCTAGTGCGCGCGTCCGTTCGCATGGGCGCGCTATGCGCCATCGCGGAGGATGCCGCGCACGCTGCGCTGTACTGTGCGCTCGATCGCTACAGCGCCTGTTTCGGCCTGGCGTTGCAGGTGGTCGATGACATTCTCGATGCGACAGCGGATACCACAGCGCTGGGCAAGACCCCCGGCAAGGACGCGGCGGCGCAGAAGCCGACCTGCGCGTCGATCATGGGGCTGCAGGCTGCGCGCCAGTTCGCGCTCGATCTGTTGCGCGACGCCGGAGAGGCCATCGTCCCGCTGGGGCCGCGTGCGGAACGGTTGGAGCAGATGCTGCAGCGAGCCAACGCGCACCTGTTCAAGCACGCGCCATGCGCATGAGCGCGCCCGTGCGCATGGAGTCGCCCCTGTGCCGCTGCGATCGGCCGGCGGTAGCGGTGCATGCTGCACCGTGTCCGAGTCCGCGGCGCCGATGGCAGCGGTTGCCCTGCACGGCCGCGGCGCGCTGCGGCCAAGCCTATGCGGCGGACCTGCGACGACGTGCGCGGCGTCTGCCCGATCCTGGTTCTCGTCAACCGTCTGAAGAAAGATCCCGCGTGAACGCGCAGTCCGAACAGATCCTTTCCGAATTGCGCCACCTGCTGGGCGAGATGAGCGATGGCGGCAGCGTCGGTCCGTCCGTCTACGACACGGCGCGAGCTCTGCAATTCCACGGCAACGTCACCGGTCGGCAGGACGCCTACGCGTGGCTCATCTCGCAGCAACAGGCCGATGGCGGATGGGGAAGCGCGGACTTCCCGCTGTTCCGCCATGCGCCCACGTGGGCGGCGTTGCTGGCATTGCAGCGTGCCGATCCTCTTCCCGGCGCTGCCGACGCAGTCCAGGCTGCAACCCGGTTCCTCGAACGCCAGCCCGATCCCTACGCGCATGCGGTGCCGGAAGACGCGCCGATCGGCGCGGAGCTGATCCTGCCGCAATTTTGCTGCGAGGCCGCATCCTTGCTGGGCGGCGTGGCGTTCCCGCGCCACCCGGCGCTGTTGCCGTTGCGGCAAGCGTGCCTGGCCAAGCTGGCGGCGGTAGCGACGTTGCCGAGCGGCCATCCGTTGCTGCACTCCTGGGAAGCCTGGGGGACCTCGCCGACTACCGCATGCCCGGACGACGACGGCAGCATCGGCATCAGTCCGGCGGCCACCGCCGCCTGGCGTGCGCACGCCGTGACACAGGGGAGCACGACGCAGGTCGGGCGCGCCGACGCGTATCTGCAGGCAGCATCGCGGGCGACGCGCAGCGGCATCGAAGGCGTCGTTCCCAACGTCTGGCCGATCAATGTGTTCGAGCCATGCTGGTCGCTGTACACCCTGCATTTGGCCGGGCTGTTCGCGCATCCCGCGCTCGCCGAGGCGGTGCGCGTGATCGTCTTGCAGCTCGACGCCCGCCTGGGCGTGCGCGGTCTCGGCCCGGCGTTGCATTTCGCGGCCGATGCGGACGACACCGCCATCGCGTTGTGCGTCCTGCGCCTGGCAGACCGCGAGCCGGCGGTCGATGCCTTGCGCCATTTCGAAACCGGCGAGCTGTTCGTCACCTTTCCCGGCGAGCGCAATGCGTCGGTGTCGACCAACATTCATGCCCTGCATGCATTGCGATTGTTGGGAAAGCCCGCCGCCGGCGCCAGCGCCTATGTCGAGGCCAATCGCAACCCGCACGGTGTATGGGACAACGAAAAATGGCACGTTTCGTGGCTGTATCCCACCGCGCACGCGGTCGCTGCGCTGGCGCAAGGCAACACCGAATGGCGCGACGAGCGCGCGCTGGCGGCGCTACTGCAGGCGCAGCGCGACGACGGCGGCTGGGGCGCTGGTCGCGCGTCCACATTCGAGGAAACCGCCTATGCGCTGTTCGCGTTGCATGTGATGGACGGGAGCGAAGAGCCGACAGGGCGCCGGCGCATCGCGCAGGCGGTGGCGCATGCGCTGGAGTGGATGCTCGCCCGCCATGCGGCGCATGCATTGCCGCAGACGCCGCTGTGGATCGGTAAGGAACTGTATTGCCCCACGCGGGTCGTGCGTGTGGCCGAACTTGCCGGGTTGTGGCTGGCGCTTCATTGGGGGCGGCGCGCCCTGGCCGAGAGAGCAGGAGCGGCGCCATGATCCTGACCGAACGCGCGCTGCAGCAGGTGCTGGAGTGGGGGCATTCCCTGAACGGGTTCGCCGACGAGCATGCCATGGAAGCGGTCAGGGGCGGCCAGTACATCCTGCAGCGCATCCATCCGAGCCTGCTCGACACCAGCGCCCGCACCGGCCGTGATCCGCAAGACGAAACGCTGATCGTGGCGTTCTATCGCGAACTGGCGCTGCTGTTCTGGCTCGACGATTGCAACGACGTTGGCCTGATCGCGCCGGAGCAGCTCGCCGCTGTGGAGCAGGCGCTGGGGCAGGGCGTGCCGTGCGCGCTCCCCGGATTCGACGGCTGCGCTGTGCTGCGCACCTCGCTGGCCGCACTCGCCTACGATCGTCGCGACTATGCTCAGCTTCTCGACCATACCCGGCGCTACTGCGCGGCGCTGCGCGCCGGACACGTGCGGGCGGCGGGGGCGGAACGCTGGTCCTACGCCGAGTACCTGCACAACGGCATCGATTCGATCGCCTACGCGAATGTGTTCTGTTGCCTGTCTTTGCTGTGGGGGCTGGACATGGAGACCTTGCGCGCGCGTCCGGCGTTTCGCCGGGTCCTGCGGCTCATCTCCGCGATAGGGCGTCTGCAGAACGATCTGCATGGACGCGACAAGGACAGCTCGGCCGGCGAGGCCGACAACGCGGCGATCCTGCTGCTGCAGCGCTACCCGGCTATGCCTGTGGTGGAGTTCCTCAAGGACGAGCTGGCCGGCCATACGCGCATGTTGCACCACCTGATAGCGGAAGAATGCTTTCCTGCGCCGTGGGGAGCGTTGATCGAGGCCATGGCGGCCATCCGCGCGCAGTACTACCAGACCTCGACCAGCCGCTACCGCAGCGACGCCGCGGGGGCAGGCCAGCGTGCGCCGGGCTGAACTTGCGGGACGCGGCGGCGTGCGCCCGCTGCCGTCGCTCCGATCCGACGCAACGCCGTCGCCCGACGGAGCGAGCGTGAGCGACACCGCCCTGAGCCGGTGCAAGGACGACTACCTGGACATCGTGCTGGGTCGGCGAACGGCGCCGGCCACGCTCGCCGGCGGTTGGAAGTATATCGGTTTCGAACACTGCGCATTGCCCGACTTTGACCTGGCGCACATCGAGCGCTGCGCCTGGCTGCTGGCAAGATTATGCGCGACGCGGACTCTATAGCGGTCACCGAGAAACCCGGTACCAAACCTTCCAGCGTCATGCCGACGAAGGTCGCGGAGATGAAGACCGCATTCTGGGCTAGGGTCGAAAAGCTCGTCTTCAGCATCAGGCTCAGCACGGTATTGGCAATGTAGATGTCGAAACCGTCGAAAAGCGTTCCTATGCCGATCAGCAGTATGATGCGGCGATAGAACGGCCCGACCGGCAGTCGAGCAAGACGAGTGCCTGCGTTCACGCGTGTCGACATTGACACTCTCCATTGATGCGGCCCGCCTTCTTCGAACGTCTGCCGCTTGTCGTTCTGTTAGTTCAGCCGCTTCTGGTTGGCCGTGTCGCGATACCAGTCGAACGGCTGCTCGTGCGTGGCGATCATCACGCTCTTGGTCTCGAGGTGGTCGTCGAAGGTCTGGGTGCCACATTCGCGGCCGGTGGCGGCGAGGCCGCCCCAGGGCGAGGCGGGGTCGAGCCGGTGATGATCGTTGACCCAGACGACGCCGGCCGACGGAGGCGGCAACTCGATCCGCGCGGGCGACGTCACGGGTGCGATCGCTGCGGCAAGGCTGAAGGGGAAGTCGTTGGCAATCCTTGGGGCAGACAATCCCAAGCACCTACCTCGGTTGGCAGGTTCCAAATTATACTGCGGTGCTTAGACTCGTCGAGCGAATGCAACTCGCAACATTTGGCAAAACAAGATCACCTTGTAACACAAATCGTCCTTCTCGCTTCCTTCGGAAGGCTGCCAGGCTTGTCGACGCCGATAAAATGAGCCCTTCCTTTCGGAAAGGGCAGGAGCCAGATGACGCTCTCATGGCGAAAAGCACAAGTCCTCGGCAGGCCCAAGGGTCAGGGGCTCGCAGCGAGAACCTTCGTCCGAAGCCGCCGTCGAAGGCGGCCTTCTGAGGCGGGATGAGAGCCGGAGGCGGAAACTAAAGGGGATGAATGTTCGGGGCACATCCATTCCGCTCACGTCCAAGGTATCGGTCCTGTGCTCCAACCTTCAACCCTGCGATCGAAAAGCGGTGCATCATGACAAGAGAGCCGGGCGTCACCTCGGCGAACGCAAGTATTCGGGCAAGAATCGTCTGGACGATTGTCCTTGGCTTTGCCGCCGATCCTTTGATGCGTTGGAGTTGGCCGGACCCTGGGCAATATCTTGGCAGCATGACTCAGTTCATCAAGGCCTGTGGCGGACGAGCATTCGAGCATGGCACAGCATACGTCACGGGAGAGACTCGCGCGGCGGCCCTGTGGCTGCCTCCGGGCGTGCAGCAGGATGAGGATGCGCTGGACGCAATCATGGCGCTGTCCCTGCGCCCTGAAATCACCGAACATATGGCACACCTGCGCCAGGGAATGGCCGAACATCATCCCTCCGAGCCACATTGGTATTTGCCCCTGATCGCTGTCGATCCGAACTGGGCCGGACAAGGGCTTGGCACATTGCTGATGAAGTACGCTCTTCAACGCTGTGATGAGCAGGGCCTCGCTGCCTACCTCGAAAGTTCGAATCCTGAAAACATTCCGTTTTACCAACGCCACGGGTTCAAGATTATTGGAGAGATACAGCACGGTTGCTCACCGCCACTTACGCCGATGTTGCGAAAGACGCGGTGAACGGAATTCGGAGACGCTTCGCATGCTGCGGCTCCCGAAGCGTCCTTGGAGACGAACTGAGGCGCATTGCCTCATCCGGATTGTTACTGGACAACTTCTCGCCGGTGATTGGGTGGCTGCCATCGAATTTTGGGTGGCTGCCATCGAATTTGTCCGGTGGCGTCTATGGTGGGAAAGATCAGCATGGGCGCGCGGCGGCAGGTGGTGTCGGCCGAGAGGGATCGTTGCCGGTCGGCCACCCGGGCGGAAAAGAGGCGCATCTCGATGCGGCATGCGCGACGACCGGCTGGCATCGCAAGTATGCGGTGCGTGCAATTCGGGCACGCGCAACAGTTGGACCGAGGCCGGTCGAGGCACCGCGAGAGCACAAGCGTGGATGTGGGGCTACGATCAAGGACGCGATGACCGCAGTGTGGGGGCGTCGGATCGGGTGTGCGGCAAGCGGCTCAAGGGCCGGGTTTCGTCAACTCCTGCAGCTACGCCAATCATGAGGCTGGCTCCCTTTGTGTCTCGATCGACGGCAGTGGCCCACCGTGGATCTTTGCCTCAAAACTCCGCAGCCGCTGATAGATCGAGATCAGTTCGACAATCGTGCTCCAGGAGTTGACGAGATACTGAAACGAGGTTCGTACTTGCGTGAACGCGTTAAGGATCTGGTTCATCGCGCCGAGGGTGATCCTGCCCGCGATGATTGTGGGCGCAAGCAGCAGATAAGGAAA
>NZ_JBVVOS010000047.1:0-33110 GCF_055807515.1 Bradyrhizobium sp. Kon69
CTTCACCAGCTGATTGTCCACGGTGTCCAGGCTCTCGCTGGTTTCCGTCAAAAACTCCCGCAACAGATCATCCATGAAAACAGGCCTTCATACAGGGAGGGCGCGCACACAAGACGTGATGCGCCAATTCGGAATGGGGCCAGCTTCACCGCAAAGCGTTTAATATTGGTTGAGTATGTGGAAAAGAACGGAATCAACAAAGAGATAAGGCGCTCCGGACAAGCCGAAGCGCCTCGTAAAGATTCGATTAACGTTTGAGAGCGGCTGCGTGTCTACGAAGCGATAATGGTGATGGCCTCGCCTTCATGCGCGAGCCTCACGGTGAGCCCGCAGGCCTCTGCCAACAGCCGCGTATAATAAGGCTGGATCGCGTGCGCATCCGCGGCCGGGCCACGCTCGCCGCTCAGGAGCTCGGAGATGTTCTGCGGCAGGCGCGCATTATGTCCGGTCGCGGTGATGCGGAAGCTCATGGTCTCGCCCTCGCCGATCGGATCGATCGTCAGCGTGCCGCCGCGCGGGATCGTGTGCTGCGAAACGACCAGCATGTTGAGCAACAGCTTGACGCGATTCTTCGGCAGCAGGATCCGCGGCAGATTCCAGGTCATCGAGCACTTGCCGTCCTCGATGTGGCCGCGCGCCATGGTCTGGGCATCGCCGAGATCGATCTGCGCGCCGGACGAGCCGGCCGCACCAAAGGCAAGACGGCAGAACTGGAGGCGGGCGGAGGCGGTTTTCGCGCTCTTGCGAATCAGGTCGAGTGCGAACTCGCGGTCGTCGGGCTTGGGATCGTCGTCGAGCACTTCGAGCCCATTGACGATGGCGCCGACAGGGCTGATGAGATCGTGGCAGACCCGCGAGCACAGCAGCGCAGCGAGTTCGAGCGCATCTGGAGCGGCAACGGTAGCGGGTGACGAAGCGTCAGACATAAAGGGTTCCTGGAATTGCACGGCGCGGACGCGGCGAATCAAGCATGCTTGACGAATGCCGCAGGTTCTAACATTCGCAAGCCCATGGCAGCTAGCTTGCGATCGGTTCGAAGCGGCCCTAATGCCGCGGCGAATCACTCGAGCAGGGATGGAATTGCCGATGAATGAGGCATGCAGGTGAAACGGATCATCGACGGCGCGGCCGCCTCCCATCTGATGGAGCCGCTCACCGCGCTGGTGGTGAAAGCGGGCGAAGCCATCCTCGCGGTCAACCGCGCGGCGATGCGGGTGGACGGCAAGCAGGACGGCTCGCCGGTGACCGAGGCCGACCTTGCCGCCGACCGCATCATCGCGGACGGGCTGGCGCAGCTTGCGGGCGACATCCCGACGCTGTCGGAAGAGCGGACCCAGCTCGCCTCGCCGCCGTTCCGCGACAGCTTCTTCCTGATCGATCCGCTCGACGGCACCAAGGAGTTCGTCGCCGGGCGCGACGAGTTCACCGTCAACCTTGCCCTGGTGACGTCGGGCGTGCCGCTGCTGGGCATCGTCAGCGCGCCCGCACTCGGGCTGCTCTGGCGCGGCATCGTCGGCCGCGGCGCCGAGCGCGTCAGGTTCGACGGCGCGACGATCGGCGCTGCCGAGCCGATCCATACCCGCAAGTTGCCGCCCCCGGGCGAGCCCTGGATCGCCGCGGTGAGCCGCTCGCATGGAGATCCCCGAACCGAGGCCTTCATCGATCACCGCCCCAACGCCGTCAGAAAGACGGTCGGCTCGGCCGTGAAATTCGGCCGGATCGCGGAAGGCAGTGCCGACATCTATCCCCGCTTCGGGCCCACTTGTGAATGGGACGTCGGGGCCGGCTACGCGGTCGTGACCGCGGCCGGCGGCAGCGTAACCGACGGCAAGGGCGGCGCGCTCCGCTTCGGCGAGCGGCACGATAGCGGCTTCATTATCCCAGAGTTCATCGCCTGGGGTGACCCGCAGGCGGCAAGACTCTGAAATCGTAAACGGGCCTACTGGCTGAGCTTGTCCTCGAGGGCCGGCCACCGCTTGCCCACCTCATAGAGGAAGCGCTCGGGATTGGCGGCGAAGCCGTCGCGATTGGCTTCCCGGCTGAACAGATAGAGCCGCTGCGCCGCGATCGTGAAGAAACGGGGGTTGCCGGCGATGGTGACCCCGCGGGCGATATCGACCGGATCGTAGCCGCCGAACTGCGGCCCGTAGACTTCGGGATGAGCCAGGAAAGAGGCCCGGTTGCCCTCGTTCCGAAAGCGCCAGACTGCGCCCCACAGGTTCGCCTCGAACTCGGCGGTCCCCTGCACGGCCGTGCCAGCGACGAAATAGGCCACGGGGTCGAAGCCCTCGATCGCCACGCCGCTGAAGCGGTTGACGACGATCCGCTCGGTGGTGGCCGCCTGCGCCGGCACCCCCGCGCAGAGGATCCAAATGCCCGACAGCATGCAGACCAGAAGGCCGATCAAGGCAATTCCGGGGCGCAAAGGGCTGGCTTCCTGCCGTTCTGCCGTCATAGTTGCTGCGGATAACATCCGAGTCGAGGGGACATCCGGCGCAACCTAGAGCCGCGCCTGTTGGCGTCAGGTTAAGGAAGCGACCGGATTCGATACCAGGGGTTCTTTTATGACTTTCGCATCACGCCTTGCCGCAGTCGCGCTTGCCGCGATGGTCGGGTGGATCATTCCGGCTTCCGCCCAGCAGCCGCCGCCGCCCGATTTGCCGCCGCCGCAGCGGACCCCGACGCCCAGCACCTATGGGCCGGACGAACTCGTGAACGCCGGCCACCGCTTCTTCGGCAACGTCTCGCGCGGTCTCGCCTCGATCATCGAGAAGGCGGTCAGCCAATGGGGCCTGCCCAACGGCTATATCCTCGGTGAGGAAGGATCCGGCGCTTTCGTCGCCGGCCTGCGCTACGGCGAAGGCACGCTCTACACCAAGAACGCCGGTGACCTCAGGGTCTACTGGCAGGGTCCCTCGCTCGGCTTCGACTGGGGTGGCGACGGCGCGCGCACCATGACGCTGGTCTATAATCTGCCCGCCACCAACGCGATCTACCAGCGCTTCGCCGGCCTCGACGGCTCGGCCTACATCATCGGCGGCTTCGGCATGACGGCGCTCACCGCCAACAACATCGTGCTGGTGCCGATCCGCTCGGGCCTCGGCCTGCGGCTGGGAGCCAATATCGGCTATTTGAAATTCACCCCGCGCGCGACCTGGAACCCGTTCTAGCGTCCAGCTTTCCCCTGCGGCGACGGATCAAGGTTAACGACATGTCGGGGCTGGCTTTTTGCCGGCCCCGCATGCAATGTCCTTGGTAAATTTTTCCTTAGCTTTGGGAGTTCTGGCCCATGGTCGAACCGATCATGTACCTGGCGATCGGTTTCCTGCTCTCGATGCTGTGCGGGCTCGCGATCGTGCCGCTGGTGCATAACCGCGCCGTGCGCCTGACCACGCGCCGGCTCGAGGCTGCCACGCCGTTGTCGATGGCCGAGATCCAGGCCGACAAGGACCAGCTCCGCGCCGAATTCGCCATGTCGGCGCGGCGCCTCGAGATGAGCGTCGACCAGCTCAAGAACAAGACCACGAGCCAGCTCGCCGAGCTCGGCAAGAAGAGCGACGCCATCAACCGCATGAAGATCGAGCTCGGCGAGAAGAACGCCACGATCTTCGCGCTCGAAGCCCGCGAGAAGGCGGTGAAGGAGCAGCTCCGCGCCACCGAAGAGGAATTCAACACCAAGACCGCAGCCCTGCGCGCCGCCGAGGTCGCGCTGACCGACAAGCAGGGCGAGCTCGCAAAGATCAATTCCGAACTGTCCGACCGCTCGATGATGGCGGAGAGCCGCCAGGTCGAGCTGGTTGTGGTACGTGCGCAAATCGAGGAGCTGAAGAACCGCGTCGGCGACGCCGAAAAGGAATTTGCCGCGACACAGGCGCGGCTGGCGCAGGAGCGCACCGAATCCGAGACCGCCTCGCGCGAACTCGGCGACGCCCGTGCCCGCGTCGAGAATCTGAGCCAGCGCGTCACCGACCTCGATCGCCAGCTCATGTTGCAGGTGAAAGAGGCCGAGATGCTGTCGGGCCGCGTCGGCGATCTCGAGGGACGCCTTGCCACGCAGGGCAAGCTGCTCGCCGAGCGCGACTATGAGAACAACCAGCTCCGCCAGGCCAATGAGAGTTCCGAGCGCACCATCAAGGAGCTGCGCGTCGAGATCGCGGCCTTGAGCGGCGGCAAATCGTCGGCCGCCATGGAATCGATCCGCGCGGAAAAGGCCGCGCTGGAAGAGCAGCTGCGCACCGCCCGCGACGAGCGCGCCAAGCTCCAGCGCGACATCAACGCGATCCAGCAGCAGGCCGAGAGCTCCTGGGCGACCGAGCGGATGGAGAACGCGCTGCTGCGCGAACGCATCAACGACATCGCAGCCGAAGTGGCCAAGCTCGCGATGCAGCTCGAAGGGCCGAACTCGCCGATCGAGGCCCTGCTTGCGGCCGAGGCCGGCCAGCCGCCGAGGCCGGCGCCGCGCCCGGCCAATGACGCCGCGACCAACGGCACGGCCGCAGGCACCCTGCCCGAAGGCGGCGGAACACTCGCCGAACGCATCCGCGCGCTCCAGGCCCACGCCTCCCGCGCCCGCCAGCAGGGCGCGTAAGCGGCCCGAAAACGGTCGCGCCGCCGAATTGCGGGTCCGGTGAAGGTTTTCCGGCCCGGCAGCGCCTCGAAACTTGACACCTTCGGCCCGCACTTCTAAATCGCGGGCTCCAAAGCGCCGGCGGCCGAAACTCGGGTCGCCTGCATGATGGTTTCGGGTGCATAGCTCAGCGGGAGAGCGTTCCCTTCACACGGGAGAGGTCCAAGGTTCGATCCCTTGTGCGCCCACCATTAGTCCAGAATTTACAGTAGCTTAGCGACTTGCTTCCCCCACATTGTGCCCCGAAAAGTCTGGGGCACAACCCGGGCACCCTGCAAAAAAGATCATTCCTCTACTTCGTCCGCCGCTCCGATCCCGACGGCAAATCAAGAAAGCTGGTTGATCTTTCACCATGAGATCCGTGTCGTCGCGCGACCTTTGGGCCCGAGTTTCGTTGGGCGCTCGATAGGGTGAGTACGTTGGGATCGAGGCAACCTTCGCCGAGGTACCACGCGAGGAAGGTATCTTGCTTCCGCGGTTCCTTTGATGCTGCGCGCTTGCCGGTCTTGGCTGTGTTTTCCACTGGCGCCATGAGTTGCCGCCGCGTCAGCTCGGCAATGGCGAGCTCGAAATGGTGATCGAGACCACGTCGCCAGAGCAGATAGTGCTGGTTTCCAGTGACGACCTGCCGTCCGGTGAGGGACACCACATAGGGCCGCCTGCGATCATCAGGTTGCCAGCTCATGCACTGCTTCTCCGCCAGCTGTTGCCGTTGAGCCTCGCGCCCGACTTAGCTCGGATCGCTAGCGCTGGTGACGACTACGACGAGACCCCTGTGGCAACATTGTAAAGCGGTAAGGACTAATGGAGCCGGGGAGTTCGCTTTCGCATCCCGCTACCTCGGGGTCGGCTTACGGTCATCGCCCTTCCAGATCGTGATGCTACTCGGGCTTATTGACCGGTTGCGGTGCCGTAGCGCTCGTATGGCTCACAACGAAGGACCCGGCTCGCACCCTCCTGGATCACGACCGAGTACCAAACCTGCATCGAGCATTGGCGGATCGGGTCTCACCAGCTTCGTGGTGCTCACGCCCGCATTCGGATCAACTGCCATTTCGTAGTCCCGTTCAAGCAGCTCTCGCAGGCGCTCGATGCGAGCGAACCGGAATGGATGGACTGGTTTGATCATCGGGCTAGGCCCCTCAGGTCGAATGCGAACAATCGGATGATGAAAACGACGAGCGCGCGACGGGTGACGCTCATGAGTCGAGTTGCCGGTTCTCCGCCAAATGCCAGTCCGCGCCATGGAGGCGGATCATCTCCCGACGGGACCGCTCGATGAAGATGCGCTCAACGCAAAAGCCGGCTGCAACTGAAGCCGCCAGCGCAAGGCCACAGGCCATATAGTCATTGATGAAATTCCAAAACATGTTGCAGCCGGCAACTCCTACAAAAGTAAGTGCCATGATCAAATTACGAAATGCCTTAACCATCCTGCCCTCCAGTCAGTCGGCGAGGAACTTTTACCATTGCAACCATGGCGATTGGCAGCGTTTGACCCTTGGGATGAGCCGTCTTTCTGCTCGATCAGCCCGGGTCCGGCCGCGCTGTCGACCGCCGACCGCGAACGGGGCAGTGATAGCGACGCCGGCATACTTCATCACGGCAGGCCCCTTTCCCGAATGCCCCCGGCGAGGAGCTCCGCATCCCTTTGCGCGAGGGATGGACGCCGCACAGCGTGCGCCGTTGTGGCGTGGAGAAGAAGGGCCACCAAGCTCGCAATCATTCCGCTAATCGTTTCGTCAGAGCTTTGATTAGCAATCTGCCGCCGATGCGAGAGGATTGCCCCGCAAGTCATGCAATCTAAACGTTCCGCCTATTCCACGTCCGGGCGGTCCTCAGTTACTTTGCCGGCGTGGGTTGGGGGATCGCGCCTGTGCCGCAGGGGTTTGTCTACGTACTCGTTTCACCAAATAGCGATTACATAAAAATCGGCCGCACCGAACGGCCCATCGCTGAACGCCTTCGAGGAATAAATGGCGGTGAGGCGTACGCTCCCCATGGTCCGTGGGAATTGTCAGATTTCGTGCATGTCACGGATTGCACCGCGGTAGAGAGCGCGCTTCACCGTCACTTTCGTACCCGAAACGTGGAAGTCGAAGGGACGCGGGAGCTATTCAGCGTGGCCCCGCACGAGGCTAGAGAACAACTGCGCTCAATTAGCGAACTGCTTCGCGTCGATCACGAGCGGACGGATCGGCTCTTCCACAATCCCGATGTCAGCCTGTTTCTTTATCGCTTATTCCAGCTTTCGGGATTGTACGGCAACCTCGACATTCAGGGCGCGTGGACCTTAAGCGTTCTCCCGCAGACCAACGGAGGGCGTTGGTTCACATTAAACATCGGGTCTCACGAAGTCGCTTTCAGCACTCGAACACCTGCGGACGGAAAGTTCTCGCACTACCTCGTGCTTGACCGTCTCACTTTGGAGTATCCCAAAACGATCATGTGGCTCGGCCAACGTGCTGGGGATGTTCAACCGGCCGACTACAAAGCTGCTGAACGTGCAGTAAGCGTGAGTTTCGACGAGGATTTTGCAAATGCCGAACGCATCTTCGCCCTCGACGGAGTTCGGCGCGCCATGGTCGCTTATTGGGCTGATGCTCTGGCCGATCTTCGCGAGAGGAATGCAAAGAGCGTCTACGCAAGGTATCATTTCTACGATGCGGTGTCGCAGTTGCTCGAATATAAAAGAGCAAGAGACAAGGTGGTGGTAGGCGAGCGATGAAGCGATCCCTTCAACGACGGGAGCGTCTTGGGTGGAGGCCCCCGCCAACAGCCAGCCCCGGCCGCGCCCTCGCTCAGCCCGATTGTCTGTTGTCAAGGTACTTTGCCCTGCCTCAGCCGGTTGGATCAATTGCTCGGCGATGTACTTCCGGCTCTCATGATCGCCACCGTGCGGAAGCTCGGCACGCACTTGCTCCAGGACCGTCCATGTTCGCCTAGCCTGCGGTGAGACCATGAGCTTCCGAAATCGATCTACAAACCATTGCATCAGCGCTTGTTGAGCGTGGACAAATCGTTCGGCTGACCTATGGAAGAAATACTTTGGAGAAAGCTTCCGGCAGCGGCACACAAATTCACCGCGTGGTGGAGCAAGGAAAGCTCCATGAAGGCCGGGCACATCCAAGCAAGGGCGTGGGTGAAGGCGGGCTTTCGGGTTCGAGTAAAGTCGCGTCGTCGAATTCCACCGGGTCTGATCAAGATGTCCGGTTTAGCACTTGTCGAAGGCCTTCGCACGCTGGAACAGCACGGTTTGAAGTCCGGTGATGATCAACTTGTTCAACGTCTCACAATCGTTCGGCGACAGGTGGGGAAGCTGGCGCGCTGTCTTCCATTGCTCGATTGCGGCAGCGATCGCGACACGCAATTCGTGATCAGTCGGGCTGGTCATTGGTCGACCTCAATGCGATCGCCTACAGCTTCGTCCCTTTTGAAGCGGATGCAATTGAACCTTCGATGTACCGGTTGAGGGCTACTTCAGCGCGGGGGCGTACGGACGATGCGATCGGATCGGCTCGCAGCCCTATATCCGCTGCGAGTGTGATCTTGCGACCTTAGATATCGATGGCCGTCACTCGATCACTCTGCCAACTGAGCAAAGACTTTCCCGCTCGTCCTACTCGCCCGCCCTCGCTGTTTTTGAAAGCGCTGCAAGCGAGCGTAAACCGCTTGTCGGGTGCGGCCTAGCCGTTCGCCGACCTCCTCAGCTGTGGCACCTGCGCCAAACAGCGAGAGCAATTCAGCCTCTTCGTCCGGCAACCACGGACTCGTCGATGTGCGATCGTTCGTCATTCGCGATGCCTGCAATGCCTAAATCCGCGGCGGCGCTGGCCGCCGCGGCGGGTCGGGAAAGCGAGCTGGCCGCTCTGAGCGCGGCGGCGCCGGCAAGCGGCCGGGCTCAAGCAAGCGATTACCGCCCGTCATCCACGCTGCTAGACGAGCGTAGCTTCGCCTGAGAGCCGGAACGAACCAAGCGGATGCGTCCTCGTGATCCATGCCGCAGAACAATATCCATGAACCATTTAGAAAAGATTGCCGGCTGTTCCCGATCCGTAACCGATCGTAAACGATGGGATGGCAACAAACGGGCATGGAAACCGAACGCCCGCTTGAAACGATACGTCAAGGCATCGGTCGGCAGGAAAAGCGCAGGCCGCTTTTTAATCAGTTTCACCGGCAAATGCTCGATCCTCTTCGTGACCGCGATTGGGTGTCTTCTTCGAAGCTTCCCGATCATCCCGGAACAACGCTCGCTCTTTTGCGAAACGGATGGATGGAGCGACGCTCAACCGGCGAAGGTGTGGAATATCGTATGACCGAAGCCGGTCTGACAGAACTTAGCCGCCCCCGATAATCCGCAAGCCGGTGGGAAACGACGAACATGTCAAAGGCCATGGAATTGATCGTCGCTGGCTACGTGAAGGTGCGGGACCGTCGCGCGCTGACAGACTTGCTGGCACATCGTCGCAAGGTGCTCGCCCAGCTGCAAGCCGTATCAAGCATCAACCCAGAAAACGCAGTAACAGCGATCCAAGATGAATTGGCGCTGATCGAAGCCGGCCTCGAAGAACTTAAACCTCCGCCCGGTTCGCTGCCTGAGAACGAGTGGAGCTAGCGATGCGCGTTAACAAGATCAATTGGGACAAAATCGGCCGGGTAACGGAGCCGGGTCGATATAGGTGCTTTTTTGGATATCTAAACGTCACTTCAGAGGACATTGAGGTGTGGACGCGCTACCCCGATGCGACGTTCACCTTGATCACGCGGCCGACCACTGAGCAATCGGTGGGCGAAGATTACCGTCTAGGCGCGTTCGACATCGGCAATCCAGAACAGTAGGACGGTCCACCGTCGTCGCCTGGGGCACAGCCCCGACGGGCGTTGAGTGCGCGAGCCCGTCTATCCAGACCGCTTTGCCACTTCTGCGACGAGCAAGTCCCGTTCCCGCAAATGAGCCTTTTGGGTCTCAATCAGGGTGTCGAGAATGGAAAACGCGAGAGCAAGATCACGTCCCTCGCGCTTGAGCTGGGCGATGACCCTCTCTTGCTCACTGATGTGTTGCTCGCCTTCGTGAAGACGGCGTTCGGCTACGATCAAGCGCTCGCGCAGGCGCGAAAGCGGCCGCTCCTGCCTCCGCTCCGGTTCAAAGCGGGCGAGACGCCGTGGACCACACCAAACCTCGACAGGGTCGTTCGCCACTGCGGGAGAGCCCAGCTGTAGAGCCTCTTCGGCATTATTGCAGTCGATCTCTTGCGCGTTCAGTGTCCTACCGCAGTCGTAGAGCGTGAAGATATAGCAGCGCATCGCAGTTTCGCAGCTGTTGTTCAGTCAGGAATTCCAACGCAGGCCTAGACGTTCCTTCTTGGACATTCACCGGCTCAGAACCTTCCGATGCGGCTTCTCGGTTCCCGAATTAACTTCCAGCGCGGATATCAAGCTTAATTTGACGCTTTGATTGCGGCGACGCGTCGGAGGGTTAGCTTTGCGCACCGGACATTGCCCTGTCCGGGAACACCCCAGGCGAAGCCGTCGCGCCATCATATTCGGCGCGGCGGTTTCGTTTGCCCCTGCACGCCCGCGAGTGCGATTTTGAAGAGGCCGTCAAAACAAGAAGCGCTCGATCTCGCCGAGATGCGTCGGCAGATCATCGCTGTGCGAAGCCGGCACTCAGAAAATTTGCGCGTTACGTATCTGCTGAACAGATTGCTGGTCAAGATTGCATATCTCACTGAACCAGAGAGCCCTACTCACGCGGAGCAACTGCGCGAAGCGTTCACCCGAACCATGACGGATGTGGAGACCATCACGAGAGACGACCGCACCGCGCCGCCCGGTAAGGCTAACTAGTAGATTACATTGCCAGGAGGCCATTTCTGGGTCGAGCCTACCTGTAGTCGCGGAGGTGCCGATGTATCGCGTAAACGCTGCCTTCGCGGCAAGGGGCCGCCGCTGTCACAAGCGGCGGCCCCGCCCGCGGGCGGTCTAGTAAGCACGCCGCACTACTCGGGGCAGGGATGGCACTCTCGGAGAAAACTGGTGGGCAAGCGCGAGCACTGCGGCTTCGTCGGTTTCGAGCGCGATCTTCTGCGCGAGCATCACATCGCCAGCCGCCAGGGCCCGTTCGGGAACGAAACACCACCCGATCTTAGGCTGTCTTTCTTCATCAAGTTCCAAAACATTGCTCATGGTGCCCTGATGAATTCGATATCGTCGGCCGGTGTGAGAGCCCGTGACATCGAAATAACCCTCGGCATCAAACTGCGCACGCTGATCCGGAGATAGCCAATCGCGCAAAAGACGCCGCGCACGCGCTTCCGGCCCTTTTTGCTCGAAGAAGCTCCAATACAGCGAACGCAGGGCGCGCAAACGCGCATTACTGCCGACGCCGTTGCGCCTGAACAAAAACATTTGCCGTGCCGCGAAGGTGGCTAGCCGCCGACGAGGCGCGGATAGAACAGCGTCTCATCCGCAGTCGGATCAAATGTCCGTACGGCCTTGAGATCGCCGACTGGCGTCCGAGTAGCAGCGGTAAATCCTTGGTCTGTCAACTTCTTAAAGCGACGCTCAGCCTTGGCCAGCCCCTCGAGGGCGGTTTGGTCAAAAAAGTGTCTGCTGTCGCCTGTGTGGTCCATCACGATCTGAGTAGCCATCGAAGAGAACTCCGTAAGTGCTAACCCTACGGCGGAAGAACCTCGCGGCGCCGGCTAGTGTTCCTAGTCCGGGGAAATTTGCTGTGTTTCCCATTAGGCGTCCCTGACCGGCATCGACGAAGCCTGATCCGCCGCGACCTGACCGCAGCGCACTGACCTGATCGCGAAGCGGAAGCGGCATATATGGAGCCGTGCATCCGGAGACGAAGCACGGCGCGACCGGGCGACGCGGGAAAAAGATGCCAACGTGGCGTCTTTTACTTCCGATACCGCCGCAAGACAGGAAAACCAGAACGGACCATCCAGCGCGACGCGAACCGCGCCAAGGCGCTAGGCCCCGATCTGGACCGTGTTTCAAGACGTCGCGTACCAACCGACAGGACAGCCGTCGTGGCCGCGATCCTGCTCTGTTTGATCTTCAGCCCTGGCTAATCCAGCGCCCCTTAAATGGGGCGAGACGCCGTGATTGCGCAGCCGTGTCCACGGGACTGCCGGGCGGATAGGAGTGGTGCCAAAAGAGGACCTACAAGCGGACCGCCGAATTGGAAAAACCCGCGGAGAGTAATCGTACTCTGCCGGAGCCCTGAAAGGACATGCCGTAGGGTCATGCCACCCGCAGCGGCTACGCGGTTGCCACCGATCGCGAACAACCACCGATCGTAGTCGACATCGACATCGGCATGCCGATCGCGGTGGTGCTGCCGTTGGCGTCGACAACGACATGTCGACTATGATGATCGACGCCTTGCTGCCGAACATCATCATTCTGCTGGCGGCCGTAGTCGGAACTATATCCCACCGAGCTGTCGACGGCATTGCTTGGCTCTGGCAATCAAGTGCTCGGCGAGGCGCCCGATGATGGCATTGTCCAATCCGTCTTTCCGCCCTTGCTCCCGTACGGCGGCTACAATGTCCGGAAGCTGCTCGGCCATGGAAATCAGTCCGGCGATCACCTTGTCAGGATCGAGGCGCGTTTCGCGTGCGAATTTCTGCCAATCGCGCAAACCAATCTGGCTGAGCTTGTAATCACCGCCGATTTTCATCGCGAGCTTGATCTTCTGCAGATCGATGTCATCGTAGGGAAGAATGCTGGCGATGTCGTAGAGGGGGGCGAGCCGCACGTGAGGGCCGCCGGCCAGCAGCAGCGAATAGTTCTTGGCATGAGCATCCGTACCCGCAATCAGCCAATTGAAGCCTAGCGCCTCGACAAACGTGTCAACGTCGACGACGCGATCCGTGGAGTAGGTGCGCAAAAGCTCGATCACGTCGGCAGGGCTTGGTCCGCCATCGTTTTGATACTTTCTGGTCGGCAGGATCCCGAGCGCCTGGCAGATATCCTCCTGGTGGACGCGGACAATCTCGTTCCCACTGAACTGCCGGTCGTAGCGCTCGATGACGATGGCGATTTCTTTTCCGAAGCGCATCACCTGGGTGTCGGCGACGGGCAGACCGAGATTGCGGGCGAGTATGAGGCAGATATGTTCATTTTCCGCGTGTCCATCGAAATGGCCGGTCGGCGGTTTGAGGATATGCGTCGTCGGAATGCGCCCAGAGGGAATTCCCCATTTGCCCTTTTGGAAAAGCAAGGCGGTTTTGGGTTGGGCGCCCGCAAGGCTGAATTGTCCGGCATCGCGCGGCAACCGCCATGCGGCGTGATCCTCGCGCAAGGTCTGCAGGCGTTTGGCGATCGCCGTTTCGTCAAGCCATTCGACCTTGTCTTCGGCGCCGCTTCGCAAGGCGTCCAGCCGATCGGGCGGGACGAACTGGACGGCGCCGGCGCAGTCCTCGCCGACATTGGAAATAAGGGCAAACACGTTGCGCGCCGACACCTGAAATCGTCGGGCCCACCGTTCGAGCACGTGTTCGTTGTCGGGCAGGAGTCCCCAGAGGAAAGCCTGCACGGCGGAAGGTCCGTGCTCTTCGGCCGCGAGCGGCATGGACAGTGACAGCGGATAGGCTCCTTCGGCCTGGCGCCAGTCCTTGTCATAGACAAGGGTGAGCCGGCCGCGGGCGTCATTGCGCACGCGGCCGATTTCCCGGCCGTCCAGCAGAGCAACAAGTTCGCTCGTCATGCCTTTTTCTTCCTGGCCTTGGCCACGATGGCGTTGATATCGACGGCTGGCCTGGTGGCCCCGCGGGCCGGCGCTTGTTCTGTGCTCGCATCCAGGCGGATGTCCAGGGCGTCAAGGGCGCGAAGGATCAGACCGAGTTCAGCGCGCGCGTGACCGTGCTCAACTTCGATCACCCATTGGCGGCTGACGCCAATGCGTTTGGCAAAAGTCGATTGATCGAGTTTGAGCTTCTTGCGCCGGTCGCGAAGGATGGCGCCGAGTTCGGCCGGTGTGCGTATGAGCATGGGATATCCAAATGTCTCCGTTCGCTTACTTTAGCATAAGTCGGCGTTCGTTGACAATTTGTGAATGTCAGCGTCCGATGACAAAGTTGAATGTCATCGAATGCTGACTTAGTGCCCAACTGTTCGAAGCAGGTAGTCCCCACTTGCGGCGATATGGCGTGTTCCGGAACGACTATACCGCTGCAGCGCTACGGGGGAGCACTACGTCTTGAGACCGCCGCACGGCATGTTCTCAGGCGCCGTTCAGGCAATCGCATAAGGGTTCGATACCCGGGACGGACCGCCCCTACAATGAGAACGCAGATGAGGGGCATCGCTGCTGCCAGGTAGCGTCGATTCAGGAGTGAGTTGGGGGACGACCCTCCTCATTGAAGCAATTCGAACAGGATTTGGTTTCTCTGGCAATTAGCCCGAGCGAATATTCCGGCTGGTTACAAATTGGACTCCGATTTCCGAGCCGTCCAGTCGAATCAACTTGCATCGCCGGTAAGCTAATCCGACGGTTGAAAGCAGTAGGAAGAACTGGCGAGCTTTGAGCACGTCTGTCGATCCATCAATTCGAAGGCGTGCTCCGGTGTCGGAAACGTCGATGAGAATGCAATCGCGCCGCCACGTGCCGTCTAGACCTAAAAGGGTTGCCCGGTACTCGTGCTCGAAGTGAACGCGCTTTGATTTTCGCTTATCCCACATCCAATGGCTTTCAGTCCAGACCGGGCGAAGCGGAGCCAAATTGCTCCTCATCTGGCCTCGCATCTGCAATCAAATGAAAATGACAACTACCAAGAGGCAAAATATCTGTCAGCTACTGAAAGCGGACGCGGCTCTCGCCACCACTTTCCGAAGATAGTTCGTGCGGGCTTGAGCGACGTAGTTGGAGATGCTCCGGGACAACAGCGATTGAAGTCTACAAAAATGGCAACACGATCGACCAACTCACTTTACGTGAAGACGAGCGGAAGCAAAGTTGCGCAACTCCAGCTGCCGACGGCACCAGAAGCTGCTGCTGACAAGATCAAAAATGCCCATGAACGAACTCTATTTTGGCGAGGAGTAGACATCGCCGGCTCATCATGAAAGATTATTCAAATACGGCGCATAATTCCTGCTGGTCTCCCAATGGGCCGCTGGTTTCCAGCACGATCAGCGAGCAGTGCGCCGCATTCCCGCACCGTTCAACCCTGTGGCGCGTAAGGGGACGCGATCGCTAATCGGCAGTAGAGTAGAGCACCTGCGTTCAGATGCAGAGCAGGACTGTCGAACTCGGAGACGTCTTGGGCGCGGCACAATCCGACGCGAAGCCCATTTGGCTTCGTAAACAACTAGGCTGATGCCGCCCAATTTGAGCGCCGATGGCTACTACTCACTTTCGATCGCCCTCTGTGCGCAATGGACGCCTCTACAGTAGTCTAGGCACGGGCGAAAGATCATAGGTCTGAAATCGTTTTTGACTTCACAAGTGGCGAGTCCGGCTTTTGATTCTGGCGGTCCCCAAGTAAGGGCTTTTATCTCGAACAGGGTTTGAGGTAACTTCAAGAGGCCGCTGTCCCCCGCCAGCGGTGTCTTAGCCTCGTCGGGAGAGTTCGTCCGATGCCAATCCAAGTATGGGCTCTCGCCACGTCAATCGGTTGGACATTGGTCGTGGCGGCGATCCTGCTCTGCTTGATCTTCAGCCCTGGCTAATCCGGCGCCTTACGAGGGGCGAGACGCCTAACCGTCATGATTGCGCAGCCGTGTCCACCGGAGTGCCGGGTGAATGGGGTGGGCAAGAGTACTCAGAAGCGCCACGCGGAATTGGAAAAGCCGCGGAGGAAAAATCATCTTTTGCCGGAGCCTCGAAAGAGCACCTCTAACGTGAGGTGATGCCAGCAGCAGCAGCGACTACGCGGCTGCCACCGATCGCGAGCAGCGACTAACCGTGGTCGACATCGACATCGACATCGATATCGGCATGCCGACCGCGGGGATGTTGATGCTGCTGTTTGCGTCGAAAACGACAAGTCGATGATCGGCGGCAATCTCTGACTGATCGGCCGAACAGCATGGTTACGCAGGCGGCCAGCGCGGAACCTGCGATCGGCGCCTGATTCCATATCTCATGCCGTTAATGGCGCTTTCCACCGCATGAAGCGCCGCTCCAGTGCCTCCAGAATGGCATTGAACACCAGCCCGATGACCGTCATGCTGAGGATGCCGAAATACATTTGCGGAATTAGGAAGCTGTACTGGCTATTGATGATGGAGATAGCCGAGGCCGGCCTTGGCGCCGACCATTTCGGACGCAACCAGCACCAGCATGGCCGACGCGCTGGCCAGACGAATACCGACGAAGATAGTGGGAAACGCAGCCGGCAGGATGACCTTGCGAAACAGCTGCTGCGGGGTTGCACCCATGGTCCGCGCCGACTTGATCAGCAACGGATCGACCTGTTTCACCGCGGCAACGGTGTTGAGCAGCAGCGGCCACGCGCAGCTATAGACCACCATCGTGATCTTCGACGTTTCGCCGATTCCGAGCAGCAGGATGAAGACCGGCAGCAGCGCAAGCGGCGCGGTGTTGCGGCAGATCTCGATGAACTGGTTCACGAGATTGCCGAGACGCGCATACCAACCGACGGCCACGCCAAGCGGGACGATCAAGGCGACAGAAATCAGAAATCCGCTCAGGGCACGCAGCAGGCTGGCGGAGACGTCATCATAGAGCTCGCCGGTTTGCGCAAGCTGCCAGCCGGCCGCGATCACCTCCGAGAAGGGTGGCAGGAACACGGGATCGATCAGCCCGAGCCGCGGCGCCACCTCCCATGCCGCCAACAGGGCAATCAGCAGCAATGAGCGGTGCCCGAAGGCAGCCAGCCCGCGGGCCGCGGCGCGGATTCGGCCGACCGCCGGTGATGCCGGGCCTTCCACGCTGGTGAGCGGCTCTCGGCGCCTGTGTGCAAGCTCCAGCAGCGTCAACATCTCGAGACTAGACATGGGCGCCCCCTTCCACTTTGCGATCGGCTCGTGCGAAAGCGCCGGCGGTCAATTGCCCTTGCTGCGCTCTCAAGACTTCCTCGCGTAACAGACTCCAGACCTCGTGGCGCACGCGGCCGAATTCAGGCAGCGAGCGCACGTCGTCGGCCTCGCTGCGCAGCACGTCCGGAATGTCGATGATCCGCTTGATCCGGCCCGGACGCGACGTCATCACCGCCACGCGCTGGCCGAGCACGATGGCCTCGTCGATGCCGTGGGTGATGAAGACGATTGTCTTGCCGGTGGCGCGCCAGATCCGCAGCAGCTCGCCCTGCAGCGTCTCGCGCGTCTGGGCGTCAAGCGCGGCGAACGGCTCGTCCATCAGCAGCACTTCCGGATCGTAAGCGAGGCTTCGCGCGATCGCGACGCGCTGCTTCATGCCGCCGGAGAGCTCATGCGGGTAGCGGTCGGCAAAGCCGGACAGCCCGACCAGGTCAAGGAAATGCCGCGCGATGTCGAGCCGCTGCTTGGCCTTGAACCCGGCGATATCGAGACCGAACTCAACGTTCTGCGCGGCGGTGCGCCAGGGAAACAGCGCATACTGCTGGAACACGATGCCGCGGTCGCGAGCGGGTCCGGCAATCGGCCGGCCATCGAGCAGAATCCGGCCGTTGGTCGGCAGCGTGAGCCCGCCCAGCAGATCGAGCAATGTGGATTTCCCACAGCCGCTTGGGCCAACCAGGGCCAAGAATTCGCCGGAGCGAACATCGAGCGTGATGTCCTCCAGAGCGATGAAGTGGCGGCCTGGTGCGCCTCCCTCCCCGCGCAGGACGAACTCCTTGCGGACATGCTCGAAACGGATCTTGACGGAGGTCATCGGGCCTCCGCCGTTTTTCCGGGACGAAAATAGTTGAACGCATTGGTGTAGGTGTCGGAAGCCTTGACCTGCCCCGGCTTGAACAGGCCGTCCTTCACCAGCCAGTCGATCCATACCTGGATTTCGCTGTCTGAGATCAAGCCGCTCTTGGATGCAACACCGGTGCTCTTCCAGTATTTGATCGAGGAGGCATCCTCGTTGCGCTTGCGCTCGGCGATGATCTTGTCGAACCGGGCCCGCACCTCTTCCGGCGGTGTGGTCTGGGCCCATTCGATGGCCCGCGAAATCCCCTCCACCAGCTTACGCGAGGAATTGGGATTATCCTTGATGAATTTGTCCCGCAGTACATAGGCACCGCCGGTGAACTGGCCGAACAGATCGGTGTCGACAAAGAGCGAGCGGATGCCACCCCGTTCCAGCGCCTTGTCGCGCAGGACACCGCCCAACGCGCTGACCTCGACCTGGCCCTGGCGCAACGCTTGCTCGCCGCTGACCGGAGGGATCGCCACCAGCGTGACCTGCCTGGCTTCACCAGCGCTGAGGCCGGACCTACCCAGGTACTCGCGCAGCACGAACTCCAAATGTGCGCCCAGCGTGTTGACCGCGACCTTCCTGCCGATCAGGTCATGCGCGGTCTTGATCGGGCTGTCGCCCTTCACGAAGTAGCCGTAATAGGTGTTGGCGTCGGAGCCGTAGTAGCCGACCACCGCCTTGACCGGCGCCTTCGCCGCGATCAACTTGAGGATCGCCCCATAGAACGCGCCGCCGATGTCGATATCGCCGGTGACGACGGTCTGGATGTCCTGCGGCCCGCTGATGGTGTTGCCGACCCATTTGAGCTTGAGCGGGGCGAGATAGCCGAGGTCCTCGGCCAGCTCGATAAACGTCACCTGCCCGGCCGATCCCTGGTAGCGGATCTCGGTCTTCTCGAGCGGCGGCTCGGCGAATGCCGGGGCCGTGAGGCCGAGCGCCACGGCGCCCGCCAACAAAACCCGCAACGTGTTGCGGGTGGCCCGTCCCAACCCGGCGCGCCTTGCGGGAAGCAATCGAAGTATAGCGTTCATCATTGTGACTCTCGTGAGCTAATCAGGATCAAGCGGCTTTGGCGGTCTGGGGCTTGGATGTCTTGACGCGCGTCACACTGCGGCGACCGTCGACGCTGAGCGGTACATCGCCATCGATGGTGGCCCGGCGCACAACGCGGTGCTGGTTGCCATAGTCGTTGACCGCGTAATGTTGCGTGGCGCGATTGTCCCAGATCGCAACGTCGCCGGCCTCCCAGCTCCAACGAACGGTGTTTTCCGGCGCCGTGATATGCGACTGGAACAGGTCGAACAGCTTCTGGCCGTCGGATTTCGGCAGGCCAACGAAGCGCTGCACGAAATTGCCGAGCACGAGCGTGCGCTCGCCTGTCTCGGGATGGACGCGCACCACCGGATGCTCGGTCTCAAAGATCGTTCCGGTGAACACCTCGTCGAAGTGCTTCTTGTCCGCCTCGGTTGCCCGCGTCTTCACGGCATAATCATAGGCGTTGCTGTGAACGGCCCACAGTTCGTCGGCGAGCTTGCGCAGGGGCGCCGGCAGGTCGAGATAGGCGGCTGCCGTGTTCGACCAGACGGTGTCGCCGCCGTAGGGTGGAATCACCACGCCGCGCAGCACCGAGATTTTCGGATAGGCGTCGACGAAGGTGACATCCGTATGCCATTGGTCGGCGCGGCCACCGCCTCGGCCCGAGTCCAACTCCAGGATCGACGACGTGCCGTTGATCGCGCCGACCGTCGGATGGGGCACCAGCTTGCCGAGTCTGATGGCAAAGCGCTCCTGTTCGGCGTCGTCGAGATGTTCCTGGTCCCGGAAGAAGATAACCTTGTGTTCGAGCAGCACTTGGTTGATGGCACGGATGGTCTCGTCCGAAAGCTCGCCCGACAGTTTGATGTTCCTGATCTCGGCGCCAAGCCTGGCCGCACGCTTGACGATGCCGGCGCGCGGAATGACGTTATCAATTGTTGTCGTGTTGCTCATGGTCGTGCTCTCGTCACTGCGATCCCCGTGGACAAAGCTCCGCCATGCGCCGGTCGCGGAAACGACGGCGGAGATAGATGAGATCATTTCTGGCTAGGGGCCCTACTCGGCCGCAACGTGCTCCGGCAGACGGCCCGAGCCGGGACATCGGTCACTGCGATCGAATTGGAGCATGATGAAACGACCTCGCGTTGAGGTCCTGAATGGTACGAGCGATCGATCGTCAGTCAATGAAACAAAACCAGCTTTGTTTTCGGCGAGAGGCAACGAACGCTTCGTTAGCAATGCTGACACTGAAAGATTTGCAATGATGACTGCCCGCCCGGCTGCAAGAGCGGCGCAATTTGACGCGACGCAACGCACTTCTCGTCCAAAGACGCGATAAAATCGTTACAGCCGCCGTCGTTTCTCGTCGTGACGAATGCCCTCGTCTTTGATTGGCGTTCTGCTCGCAAGGTTCGTGCTTGCAGCCAACTCAACAATGCAAGTTCATTTCATCGACATCAACGTGACTGCAGACGTAGAGTCTCGTTTGCTACAGCTCCCAATGCACGCGGATCTCACACATGAACGAACGACGGCAGCTTTCCCTCAACTTCTTCATCTATCCAGACGGCCATCACGAGGCGGCCTGGCGCCACCGAAGTTCGGCAGCCAATCGCATCCTCGACGTCACCTACTATCAGGAGCTGGCGCAGCGCGCCGAAGCGCATAAGTTCGACGCGGTCTTCTTCGCCGATGGTCCGGCGCTGGCGGACAATGTCCGCTATGCGCAGCGGTTTCGGCTCGAGCCGATCACCCTGCTCACCGCGATCGCGTCCGCTACCAGTGGGATCGGCCTGATCGCGACCGCATCGACGACCTATACCGAGCCCTACAACCTGGCGCGGCTGTTCGCCTCGCTGGATCACATCAGTAGCGGCCGGGCCGGCTGGAACATTGTGACAACGAGCACGCCGCAGGCCGCGCAGAACTTTGGCTTGCCCGAGCATCCTCCGCATCACGAACGCTATGAGCGGGCGCGGGAGTATCTCGACGTCATCACGCGCCTTTGGGACAGTTGGGAGGACGAGGCGCTCGTCAACGACCCCAGATCGGGTGTTTTCGCCGACACCAGCAGGATCCACGCGATCAATCACATCGGAAAGCATTTCCGCGTGCGGGGGCCGCTCAACATCTCAAGGACGCCGCAGGGACGACCGGTCTATGTCCAGGCCGGCTCTTCCGACGACGGACGCGCCTTTGCAGCGCGTTTCGCAGAAGCGATCTTTACCGCGCATCAGACACTGGCGAGCGCCCAGGAATTCTATGCCGACATCAAGCGTCAGGCGCGCGCCTTCGACCGCAGTCCCGATCAAATCAAGATTCTCCCCGGCATCAGTCCCTGCATCGCCAGCACGCAGATCGAGGCCGATCGGCTGCAGGACGAGTTCAACGAGCTGATCCAGCCCGAGTATTCGCTGACCCAGCTGCGCCAGATGATCGGTCTCGACCTCTCCGGGTTTGACCTCGATGGCCCCTTTCACCGCCACCTGATCGATACGAGGGCGCCCACGGCGCTGCCAGCCGCTTCAAGCTGGTGATCGACATCGTCGATCGCGAGAAGCCGACGATTCGTCAGCTCGTGCAGCGCCTGGCCGGCGCCCGCGGCCATTGGGTGATTGCCGGACCGCCGGTAAAGATCGCCGACAACGTCCAGACCTGGTTCGAGAATGGCGCGGCCGACGGTTTCAACGTCATGCCGCCCTGGCTGCCCGGCGGGTTCGACATCTTCGCCGAGCAGGTCGTGCCCATTCTGCGCAAGCGGCCTGTTCCGTCACGACTACACGGGCACAACGCTGCGCGATCATTACGGCCTGAGCCGGCCGGCCAGCATCTTCTCCAACGCCATTCAGGCGATCGCATAGTTCGCCTGTCGCAAGAGAAGCCTAACGGATTGCTTTCATTGGGCCGCTGGACGGCTAAGACGCGAATGAGCAACAGATTTCTCTATGCCCCGGAAACCAAGCTGCGGTGTCTTCGAAATGCGCTGCGCTTTGGGAAGCTGGTTTTGGCGATGCACGAGCTTCGCAACGAGAGCGGCTGGTTCGCCGCTCTGGCCTCGGTGGTGTAGGAGCGCGGGCTCAGCCGCTGCGAGTGTAGGATCGACGTGCGGCTCGACACGCTTTCCCAAAGATCAGCCGTGGTGGTGCGTCGGATTGCGCCTTTTCTGCTCGGCGTGTGGCGCCGCAGGATCTGTCATCAAACATGAAGTCGCCGCCCGTCATCTCCTTCAGCTGGCGTCGGTCATCGAGCCGGTACAGGACGGCCGTGTCCGCATCGAGAAGATCAACTATCCCTTCCTCTACCCACTTAAGGGAACCGGCGCAGAGTCCATGAGGTGCGCTGTAGAGAAGGGCGAGCTGCATGAGAGCGGCACATACGTTTGGCTGCAGACACCCGCCGAGGATCTGCTCCGTCAGTAGAGGAGCGTGAAGGACAACCACGCCGCGAGCGACGCGCAGAGGCAAATTCCAAAATAAGGCAATACAAGGCGCATCGGGCTTCCCTCCGAAACGCAAATGTTGATCATCATCTCATGCGCGGACGACGACCACCAGGAATCAGGGGTTGCAATCGCGCGCCTTCCTGCAAGCTGGGCGGCGCGTTCCCAATGGAACATAATGCCCGATAATCACATTTCGGTTGCCGCGAAATTCAGCTTGCAACCAAGAAAAGGTTAGCGATAGATTTTCCGAACCGGGGCTGGCTGCATATTTCACTTGGATATTTAACCCGGCTTTTTTGACCATGCGCGGGCCGCAGCGATTTAACCTCCCGCTGCGGCCTTCGTACGTGCGGTTACACCCGCTAGCGCGGATCGGTGAACCTCTTTCTCAGCTTGCACGAAGTCTTTTCCCACCCCGGCGAAATCCTCCTGAAACATGCGGGGCGATACTGGCAGCATCGAACACGGGGATGCCAACATGCTAGTCCTGATGAACCTGATCTGGCGGCGCGTTGCTTATACGATGCTCGCCGGTATGCGGTCCAAGCTCGCCAGGCAGTAGGGTAGAGGGGCTGTCGCCTGGGGGCCGCCACATGCCCAAGCAGATCGCGATAGGCTTATGGTCCTTGGCTGCGCGCGTGATCGCATTCAGCAGGGCAACGCTGGTTGCATCGCAATAAAAAGGGGAAAACCCGCCGCCTCGTGAGACGGCGAGTCTCTATGCCCATGCGCACCGCGGTACTTGTCACCAGGCCGCGATGGCGGCTTTTGTACCTGTTAGGTATTGCCGGCAGGTTACCGGCTCGCTGGGCGTCTGCCGCTCGGCTGCCGTTCGGTGGCGGGCTGAAGGCAAAACGACGCCAAGGAGTCCGCTAGCCCAGCCAGCAGCGCGCCGGGCCCTTCTCTAGGTTTAGAGCGGGGGCGGTAGCTACGTCCCGCCACCGGGCGGGACCCGTGACCGCTATTCAGCTATCAGAGGAATTGCGTGAAGCGGTCGACAAATGGGCTGGTAAGCAGGAGGATCAGCCCGGCCGTTCCGAAGCCATTCGCCGAAGTCGGGATCGGGCTAAAGGCGAAGGCAGAATAAACGCATTCAACGGTCGAGGGGATGGACCATGAAGCGACTATTCGGACTTATCGCGCTGCTCATTGCGACTGGCGCGTTTGCTCAAACCGCTCCGCCAAAAGCCGCCAAAAAGCCGCCTGTTCAGGTCAAGCCGCAGGCGCCAATGGGATGCAAGCCCGTCGGCACGGTCAGGGGAACCAAGATTTGGGCCGGCGATTGTACAGCGCCCTCAGATCTCAGGGGCAGCGCACCAGCCGCCGAACCCACGGCGCCAGCAGAACCGCCCGGAGCGCCCGCTAAACAATAGCGGCTTCCTTTTCCGTTCCCTCCTCGCCGAGCGGGCGAACTTGCCATCGTCTGCTCTGAGGACGATATTCGGATTATCTAAGGTAACTTCCGGCAGCTTACAGGCTCATTTCGATGGAGGCTGCGATGCTCGCATTGGAATTGCCGCACTGGTTGATTGTTGCTGGCAGTGCGCTGGTGATGGCTGGACTTGTAGGCCTAGGGCTTACCCGAAACAAACAGGTTGAGAGTGATCCCCTTATGCTTCCGGGGGACGCAAGTTCATGGAGATCTGAAAGGGCCGATCCATCGGCGCCCTCGGGCACCAGGGATTCGGGCTAAAACCCCATTCTTCAGCGCGCGCAGGGAACATTTGACCTCTCGCCGAGTCCCTATCGGGACCTGCTTGTGAGGCGACCAATGGAGAAAGCGGTTGCCCATGCGATCTCAATCGGAATTGTCGGCTTCGGCGCCTGGGGCCTCGTTGCCGGCCGCGCCTCGAGCGTACCCATTTTCTGGTCATGCGTCGCTCTCGTCGCCATTGCAGTCGGCATCTGGAGCGCTTGCAGCGACAGCTAAAGCACGTTGCGGGCGATCATGGACCTGACGGCAACCGAGCGCGATTTCCTGAGCCGTCTGGCTTCGCAATTCTGGACCTGCCCGCCGTTGTTTGACCATGAGCTCGTCGCCCGGTTGGTCGAGCTGGGACTCGTCGAGGCCGAACTGCTGGCATCGGGCGAAGTCGCGTACAGCATTACCGCGGCCGGCCGAGTTACTTTGTCCTGATCGTGTGCCGCGTAAGTGCTCAGGAGGCGGGCTCTGTTATTTGTGAGAATGGCTCAAAACTGGCGGCGTGTCCGTCACGCTTCATCCGAACGCGCCTCCATCGCCAAAGCTTTCTTCAAACGGAGAATACCCCCGCCCTTCCGAGAGCGAAAGGTTTTGATTCTGCTTCGTTCGTATCGGCGTAATCTCCTAATTGGGACGCCGGAGGCGCGTTCCGTCTGTGAATGCACCCCGACGTTTTCTAGAACACGAACGCCTTTGAAGGTCGCATTTCTGCGAACGCTTCTCGAACAGTGCACGAACAGGATGTGATAAAAGAGAACGGCCCTCGGGACCATTTAGGGAATCTCGCTCCTGCTTCGGCTCGGTCCAATGCTGTGCGGCTTGTTGAGGACGAACTCGCGGTTGCCGAAAGCCGCCTCAGCGTATTGATCAATCGCGACCTGGATGGCCTCGATGTGCGCCCTGCACCATCCTTCACGGCTCGAGAGCCGCCGCGTCTGTTCGAGCGCCTTCAGGAAGTCAGGGGCGTCCTGCATGTCGGAAAAGTACTTAGGCCGCTCGGCTACTTCCTGCCTCCTATAAGGGGCCCCAACGCACAGAGCTGGGGCTTGGAAGCAAAAACGCCGCCTGCTCAATGAGCGCAGGCGGCGGCTTTCCAGCCCCGGGAGGGTGACGCGCAAAATCCCGATAGGGTCCAGGCTATCACGATTTGTGCGAAGGATTTATTAAGCGTCCTCGGTCGCCACTGTGGCGCGTACCGTCTCAGGCTTCACGTAATTTTGCCTTCCAAAAATCAGCTGCGAGTGCGCCTAGGAAAAAAGGCCGCCGAGAGGGAAACGAAACGTTGCCGCCGACGTCTTCTGCATCTTTGGACGGGAATTCGTTTGCAAGCCAACAATCCGAAAGAACTCAGCAAGCAGGTCCTCCATGCGGAACGCCTCTCCTACACAATCAGCAACATGCAGGCGTCCCGCACATTGAAGACCATGGCCGAACAGCGGCTGATGACCTTGAGCATTCGGAAGTGTCGGCTTGCAATCGGAAGGCTCAGCAAAACCTCCGCTCAAAGACAATCGCCGTCCCGCAGCTGGCAATGTGCGCGCGATTGTCGGCAGTAAGCATGCTTGGAATCCGTCGCAGTCGCAATTGCCGTTCAAGCAAACTGCCGCTGGCCCACCAAACCGTCGTGTGATGGATCAATGTTCGGCTGAAGCGGAAACGCTTCGTGAGCTGGCACTTCCTCAGTCACTACGTTGAAGCGCACAAGTCTCGTTGGTCCAAACGAAGTTGAGATAGCGACGTCAGCCGCGTCCCTACCACGCGCAATTACGACACGACCGATGCGAGGCTGATTATGCCGAGCGTCGAAAGTGTACCAATCCCCGCCGATGTACGCTTCAAACCATGCGCTGAAATCCATCTGCGCCGGATCCGGCGGAATTCCGATATCGCGCAAGTAGCCCGTGCAGTAGCGTGCTGGAATGTTCATGCATCGACACAAAGCGACAGCGAGATGAGCGAAGTCTCGACAGACGCCCGCTCGTTCTTGGTTACCTTCGAAGGCGGTGCGATCGCTTCGGGCAAAGTGGTAGCCGAACTGAATGCGGTCGTGCACATAATCGCAAATGGCTTGAACCCGCTGCCAGCCTCCGTTGATCTGCCAGAACGTGGACCAAGCAAAATCTGTCAGCTTTTGCGTATCGCAGTAACGGCTGCCCAACAGATATATTAAGGAGTCGTCGGCAACTCGTGCAGCGGGACCTGAGTAGCATTGGGTGCGACTGCATCGGGCAGACCACTGTCCTCGATGATGAACTCGTTCCGAATCTCGATCAGCCCGCTCGGCACGACTAGCCGCGTACAAATATTACCGAAAACATCTCTGTAATCCCTGGTATGTACAATCGGTGCCACGCGGATGGCATGGTCCGTCAAGATCTCTGACGCGCGGGACGGATGGACGGTGAGCATAAGCACCATCGGAACGTCCTGGAAGCACTCGAACACAATTTTGTAGCCTGCCCGAATCTTCAAAGCCGTGTCCTTACCCGTCTGCGTTTACTGTGGCAGACAAAGCCCACTGTCCCTTGTTTGTTCCGGGATCTTCTCAGGTATGCTGCTGAAATGAACGGCATTCGTGGTCGAACAAATCCATTTCCACGTGCGGCCTGCGATCAGGACCGGGTCTTATGTTGTAGTCCAGAGCGCATTCGATGATCGTTTACACCGTCCACCACAGCACCGTTTATCGCTACCGTAGGTCCGTAGGGCTTGGCCAGCATCAAATACTCTTTCGTCCGAGAGACAGTTTTGATCAGCGGCTACTGGACTGCAAAAACTTGAGGTAAGACCGGACCCGGTCGAAATCCGCTGGATACACGACGTATTCGGTAACTGCCTCACGCTGGTTGACTTCAACACCTTGGCAGAGGTGCTCGAGTTTGAAACGACCATCCGTCTTGAGCATACGCCGGAGAAAGCTCCAGGCTTTCGGATCGAGGAATACGCTCGGGAGCATCCTTTCGCTTATGACGGCAATGAACTGCCGGATCTGGTCCCATACATCCGTCGCCATTATCCAGACGACACAGCCGTCGACGAATGGCTTTTAAAGTTCGTGACGCCAGGTGTTAATCGCCCTACTGGTCAGTTGCTCATGACGCTCAACGAAGCGATCGCAGAGGCATTTTCCTACCAACGCCGTACGATGCGAGGCACTCAAACACCCGCGGAAACCATACATCTTAAACGGAGAACTTGCCGCGACTTTGCGCTCCTGATGATGGAGGCCGCGCGCTCGCTCGGCTTTGCCGCTCGCTTCCTCACTGGCTATGTCTATGTACCCGATCGCGATGGGGGCGTCCGTCTCGGAGGCGGCTCGACACACGCCTGGTGTTCGATCTACGTGCCAGGCTCTGGTTGGGTTGAATTTGATCCAACCAACGGCATCGTTGGAAATCGCGACCTTATCAGGGTTGGCGTCGCTCGGACACCTGCTCAAGCTATCCCGCTTTCGGGCAGCGATTGGGGCGCCCCCACAGATGAAGAAATCGGAACCGATAGACAAAGACGGCATGTGAATCAGCGGCCTTCGCCTTGCTATTGATACAGCGCAATTGGAACCGTGCTCGACCACCACGCGATCTACTACACGCCAGGTCCGGACCACCCGCAAACGGTAGCGGCGATTGGCTTGGGTACGACGCCTTTGAGGGACGCTCGCCCGTGGCCTCGGCTGCACTCGACGCCGCTACTACGAAGCAAAATTCGCCGTGTCTTACCATTGTGCCCGTCGCTACGGCTTCCACGCGACGCTCAAGCCGCCGTTCCGGCTGAAGGAGGGGTATAAAGTCGAGGAATTGGAGCGGGCGCTGCGCGCGTTCGTGACAGCTTGGCCTTCGTGCCCGATCGGTCCTCTGAAACTCGATCTAATGGGGGGCTTCTTTGGGCTCGTTCCCGTGAATCCGATTCCCACTTCGCAGGGCTTGCCTTCTGCATCGTCGAAGAGTTCGACGCTTCGAGCCCCGCTGAGTCAGCGCGACTTTCAACGGCGCTTGTGCAGTCAGCTCAACGAGCCCATCTTGTCCGATGGGGTTACTCGTACGTTTTCGATCTCTTCCGCTTCCACATGACCCTAACCGGTCGCGTTCTCGCCGATAGTCAGCCCGAGGTACGGCAGGAGTTGGATGCGGTCTTCGCACCCTTGTTCCTCGACGAATAAGGGTTGGATAGTCGGACAGCCGACGATCGAATTCTCTCGCTCGTCGGGCGGCAAAATCGGCTCTTGGACGGCAACACACGAGATACAACGCTACGATTGCGGTTGAATTCGACGTTTGGGCGATCGTTTTTGATGAATTCCACCGTATCGATTGTGCAAAGTTGCGATTCAGTTAAGCGCAGAGCTGCCGAGACATTCGAGCCCGTTGCCCGGATCCGAGTACGGTCTTCCCGCATTGGGGCAACCTGTGGCCGGAGCGTAAGAAACGTAGTGTCGCGCCGGTGCGCGACACCACGAATCGAGGGTCTCTTTTTGAAGGTGCATCTTGGCGACTTGGCGAAGCCAAAGGTTGGCAAGCAGTAGCCGCCGACATGTAGGCGGGGGTCTCGCCGGGAGTCACGTACTTGGGCCACTTCTTGGCATCCTCCGATAATCGACGGAAGCAAGCGCGTGAGGCGCAACACATTGTCCCTGTCTTTGAACCTTGTCAGCGCGAACGAGCTTTGAGCAGGGTCCTAACATTCGACGGCACCGCATTTGGCTAAGCAAGCAACGCAAGGGGGAAATGGCTCTGCTGAGAGTCAGGAGCTGGTGCGGCGATTAACGTTGGAGATCAGATCCCTCAACGTCTGTCTGGAGGATTTTCTTCACGTCCGAGCCGAGGCACTCGGCATTAGTGGAACACAATTGGCGATCTTGATGGCGGTGATGGACTTAGACAAGGATGGCGGTGCTCCGGCCGGAGTGGTCGCAAAACTGATGAAAGTCGACAAATCCTTCATCACGCTACATTCGAAGGCGCTGGAGAAAGTCGGATTTGTGCGGCGCAAAACCGGTATCAAGGATGCTCGGGTCGTCCAGCTCTCACTAACGGACAAAGCCCGTAAGCGTCTCGCGAACATCGCTGCACAACAGAAGGAACTGGATCAGTTCGTTTTCGGTGAGCTTGGCATCGAGGCATCGATGAGCCTGTCGAGCCGACTTGCTGGGCTCAGGAAGCGGCTGGAGAGAGCTCGCCTGAAAGCCGAACTGGACACCGGTGGGGCGTCAGACCGAGGGAGGGGCCGACGTTAGAAGGGAGGCGCTTTGGACGATCAACGGTTGCTTGAATGCATGGCCCGCATGCCCTCATGTGAAGCACCACCATCATGAGGAGCACAACGGTTCCTCGCGCCGGTCGGCCAGTCCCAGCGGTGGCAGGCTAAAGTTACCATTGTGGACCGGGAGCTAGTCGATTTGGGCGACGAATACGGGTTCAGCATGAGGCCAGAGTTCTCTGCGGAGCTCCAGATTTCTGGCTTCTCCAACCTGTTATACGCGGTCAGCCGCTAAGCCTTTGTGGAATCGCAAAGCTCTTGCAGATCGCGACAAAGTCCGTCGGCCAAGCCGACTACGAAGCTGTTTGCCATTGACCAAGATCAAAACATCAATTCTAGATTTTCTATCTTCTCAAGTCTGAACGGAGGTTAAAGGTCTCATGCGCAACCTTCCCTTTATCTGTGTGCTTGCGCTTTCCATCCTCATCGGCTTTGGATCGCCATTGAGTGCCGCTCCGCGGGGTCGTTTTTTCATTTCACCGGCTCGGCAGGACGTTTATTGCCTCCAGGGACGTAGGGGATATCCAGGCAATTGCCAGTTCTCGACCTATGACTAGTGCATGGCCACTGCCTCCGGTACCCTAGCCTATTGCAGGATGAATCCGATCTATGCATTCCAGCAACAAGGAGGGCACCCGCGCTGATGCGTGATCGCCAACTGTGGTCGAGACATCAGTCTTTGCGCCTATAAATCGACCCGCCCTGCTGGTTAAGCATTGGGCTTCCGCCTGGTTGGACGTCCTCGCTCGAGTACGCTCGCGTCCTCAGTTGCCTCGGGACGCCAAGCACAACGATCGGAACGGGATGGCTCATCGGCGTCACGCGCAATTGGGCAATCTTGTCGCACCGGCACCGGCCTCAATCCTCGACCAAATCCGACCGCCGGTTTCGGGGCATCCTGTCGCGGCAAGCGCCGCCAGGCTTTCGGAGGCGCCAAGAACCACATGATTGTCATGCCGAACGCCGATATGGACCACGCGGTCGATGCTCTGAAAAACCTGACGGCTAAGGTCCGCGCCCTGAACGTCGGTCCTGGCACTGGTCCCGAAATGGGGCCGCTAGCAACAAAGCCACATCTCGCTAAGGTCCGAGGCTACATCGACGCGGACGTACAAGAAGGTGCAAAGCTGATCGTCGACGGACGCGAACTTCGGCGTCAAGGCTATGAAGGGGGATATCTCATCGGTGGAAGTCTATTTGATCGCGTGACCACCGACATGACAATTTACTGCGAAGAGATCGATCTTCGGTCCCATCCTCGCGTTGGCTCGCGCCAACTCCTATGATGATGCAGCGGACATGATTAACAAGAACGATTTGGCAACGGCACCGCCATCTTCACCAGAGATGGTGATGCGGCCCGCGAGTTTGGTCGGGATTAACGTTCCGATCCCCGTGCCGATGGCGTTCCCCTCGTTCGGTGGCTGGAAAGCGTCCCTGTTCGGCGATCACCACATGCATGGTCCCGAGGGCGTTCGCTTCTACACCAAGCGCAAGACGATCATGACCCGGTGGCCGACGGGGTCCGCGCCGGCCCCGAATTCCTCATGCCGACGATGAGCTGATCTTTTGAAGGAGAGGGCCGTGGACGGGGCCACGGCCTTCCCACATAGCTGATCTCCAGACGCGCTGATAAAGCGCGCGGGCTGCAGTGTTTCCGTGAACTTTGCTCGCTTGTTGTGGGAAGATCGTCGATCGAAAACCTGGTCGTGGCAAAGGCGCGTGCAATACCCAGACGCTGCTTCAAAATGACCGCAGAATGCGCCACTTATATCGTCGTGAATGAAGTATTCCATGCAAAGCGCTCCCGATGAGGCAAGAAAGCCAAACCATGTTTCTCCTCAACCAGCACATCGACCACCGCACGCCCCTCGATGTCTCGGACGCCGACACGTTGAGTCTCGAAGCAGCTCGCGAGGTCGAGCGGTTTCTCAAGCATCGCGATGGTCACAAGGAAACCCCTCTTATTTCTTTGCCAGGCCTTGCCCGCGAGATTGGAGTGGGTTCGATCTAAAGGACGAAGGCCAACGTCTCGACCCTGGGAGTTTCAAAGCCTTGGGAGGTTCCTATGCTGTGATCCGTCTGGTGCTCGAGGAAGCAACTCGGCAGCTCGGTCGCGATGTTGACGTGTCCGAGCTGCACACACCTGAAGTGAATTCCGTGGCAAGAGGTATGACGGTCTCTTGCGCCACGGATGGTAACCATGGCAGTTCAGTTGCTCAAGGCGCCCAGCTCATTGGTGCAAAATGCGCTATCTTCGTTCATTCAGGCGTGAGCAACGAGCGCATCGCCGCCATTGCCCGCTTTGGCGCGCAGATGATCCACGTTGACGGCAACGATGACGATTCTGTCGTCCAAGCATCCCGAGTTGCGGCTCAAAAAGGCTGGATCACAGTGTCTGACACGTCCTGGCCTGGCTATGAGCGGATCCCGCGCTTTGTACTGCAGGGATATACCGCTTTTGTGAGCGAAGCACTACGCCAGTTGCCGGAGCCGCCGACACACGTCTTCGTCCAGGAAGGCATCGGTGGGATCGCCGCGGCCGTTGCTGGACATCTATCAATTCTGTTCGACGACGACCGCCCGTTCTTTACAGTTGTCGATCCCTCGCGGGCCGCATGCCTCTTCGAAAGCGCGCGGGCCGGGCGTCCTGTCAAGGTAGGTCATGGGCAATCGACCGTGATGGCGATGCTCGAATGCTACGAGCCTTCACTCGTCGCTTGGCGCATTCTTTCGCGCACAGCGGATGCTTTTATGACTGTCGACGACGAGGACGCAATCAGCGTAATGAAACGTCTGGCATATCCGACGGATGGCGATCCCGCCGTCGTTGCAGGCGAAAGTGGCGGTGTTGGCCTTGCAGCTTTGCTGAAGGCTGCTGCTGACCCGACCTTGCGTGGCAAGATTAGTCTTGGACCCAATGCACGGGTCTTCCTGATCAACGCCGAGGGTGCGACAGATCCTCTCCTGTACGAACAGCTCGTCAATGCGACGCCAGCGCAAGTGACCGCGAAGAACAATAAGCCGGTCAGGAAGGGGTCAACAGACGGGGCGAGCTCGTGAGCCTTTCATTAGCCGTCCGATCCGAACGCCCTGGGAGTCTGGCCAGCGTTCGACCCTTACAAGGCTCATCGCCGCGCAGACGCCGGCCCCTGCGTGGCGCAGGGCCTCGTGTCCCTTTGAGCTGGGCACGCGGATCAGCTCACTAAAATGGGGTTTGAGATGCGCCGGTGCTCTCTGACTTGTCGGCCGGACTCAAACCCCGCGCTACAAACCTCATCGCGAATTAATCGGGCGCCGGCAAATCGACGCTCACGCAAATTTTGCGGAAGACGAATCCGGGATACAGCGGTTTAGTGCGCGTTGCCGCCGAGGATCTAACCGCGATCTCCCGGCAGCATTACGTTTCGCACGTTGACTAGCTAAGCCGTGTAACGGCAACTTGAGGCGTGGACCGATCTCTGCAAAACCGGCCTTCAAGTACAATGCTGAGCTGGGGCTACGGCTCCACATGGGTTGCCTCGGCGCCCCCACTTCGAGCTGGCCCCAGCCTTTTACCGTCCCCAGGCCCACCGCAGCCTCAATGAGACGCATCGCGACCCCAGACGATCGCTGATCCGGCACCACGTAGAGTTCGGTGATAATACCGTAGGTTCCGCCCGCAAAAAGGGCGGCGCTTTCCGACAACATGATGAGGCCGACAGGGCGTGCCTCCGTGAAAGCCAGAAACCCATAGACGCGCTCTTTGATGGCCAGGAGGTCGACAACAGGCTGGGTATCTAGTCCGCCCTGCTTCTGTCCGCCCTCAAGTTCGGCGAGTAGGGCAGCAACCATGTGGGTCACCGTTGTGGCGTCATCGATAGAGACTTCACGCGTGCTCACCATGTCATATCCTCTTCCAAGTTTAACCAACATACGACCTGGTCCAGCGGCGGCATCGGGCAGGAGGCTGCCGCAGCACCCGATACAAAACAGATATGCCGCACGGTTGAAGGTCAGATGACGTCTCAGTTCACACCGCGGTGATAGCGTCTTTGTGTCGCTCCTGGCTAAGCTAACGCTCTCAGACAATCGAAAGATAACTCGTCGGACATCGTGATGGTCGTCTCCCTCCGGTGACGGCCGCCTTGTCAGGTTAAGGTGAGTGCTGTGTAACAGCGCTTATGGACAGCAATAAGTG
>NZ_JBVVOS010000048.1:0-25868 GCF_055807515.1 Bradyrhizobium sp. Kon69
GCTATCGACGCGATCCTTTCCATGCGTCGGCAAGGGGACGAGATCCGGAAGCTACGCATCGAGACGTTCGACCAAGCAATGCGCCTCGCAAATGAGCGTGCTCCCAGCACGCTGGAGGGGGGGCAGTACAGCTTCTATTTCAGTTGTGCACTGGCCGCTTTGTACGGGCGCGAAGCTCTGCAACCCGTTCGAGTTGAGCGTCTCACTGATGCTCGCGTGCTTCACTTGGCTGCGCGCATCGAGCTTGAGCCGGCTTCCGATTTCGCGTCGGCGTTTCCGGCCGGAACACCTGCCCGCGTTGTCCTGGATCAGGGTAACGGGCCGGAAGAAATGATCGTACGACATCCCTTGGGAGATGTCGCAAACCCGTTATCCGCCGACCAGGTCGTGGAGAAGTTCAGGAGCATCGCAGGACAGAATGTTTCCCCCCAATGGCAGGAAGAGGTACTCACAGCGATTGGTGGCCTTGAAACCTCAGGTTTCTTGCCGCTTCTGTCTGCCCTATCACAAAGGGACAGTCGACGCGCGACATCTGCCGCGCAGTTCCTCAAAGAGGGAGCTGGAAAATGACAACATCTCGATGTTAGATCGGCGGCTTAGGGAAGTCCTTCGCACGGTCCGACCGCACCATGACGGGGCCCAACCACCGCCTGCCAGGCACCGATTCGATGGCGCAGGCGCTGGGCGGCATCGCTGACGCCTAGTCGCAGGCCGGCTATCCCATGCGCGCCGTTATTTGCCTCGCTGGGTGACGAATCGACCGCCATGCTGGCCTTTGGCGGTGCGCTCGCGCACTCATCTATGTGCGCACGTCAGGGATCGGCCAGAAATCGAGCTGTCTCTGCTCGGTTCGGTGGTGCGCCTGGTGGGCTAGAGCCTCATTACCACCAAGTGCGTAACAAGAACCCGGTTTCGGGACAAGCACGCATCACTAGTACCGCCGAGCGGCTGGGGATCAGCGCCTCGTTCAGTGAAGGGGCAGTTGCTGGCGCTGCTCGGCGAGCTCTTTGCCACCGGCAGTCGCGACAAGTGGTCGCTAAGCCGCGCAGCGCCGACATTCCGCGCCCGTCAAAACGCTCCTCGAAACGTCAAACGATCCCGACGTTATCGCTAACGGCTATATCAAGCACGTCGACTATCCCAAGCTCGGCTAGAAGCTGAAGGTGCGCGGCACGCGTTGGCAGTTCTCCGACACGCCGACTAAGCTTGGTATCTCGCCCGAGTTCGGCGAGCGCAACGAGGCTGTGCTCGGCGAGCTCGGCGAGCTCGGCTATAGCGCCGCGGAAATTGGAGAGTTCAGGAAGCGTGGGATCAGTTGAGCTCGTGATAGACTATTATCGCTCCGTCGTGGCACTGAATTCGACATTGCTCGCAATGCCTGATAGCGCGGCAATCTGGATGCCAAGCGACAATGATCGCGGCAATAATCACCTCGCCGCGACACCGACCATGCTGATGCTGCGCCTCAATGTTCTTTTATTGCGCGGCTGCGTAGCTCGGATCAAATTGGATCCCACGCTTGTCTCACGCGTTAGCTAGCACCGGTTTCAGAAGCCGCCGCGAGCGGTTGAGATCTGTGCCGTGAAATGCGCGCTCCTCAGCATGACGCTGCATTTGCTTCAGCGCAACAGACTCATTCCTAGGAGGCCATGAGGCGACCGTTTCGGGATTAGCGCGGACGATTGTACCGGGCCCGCAAGTAGGTAGGAACTTAAGACGAGTTTGAGCGTACGCATACGACGAAGGCCGCCTGATTGACGCATGCGCGCGAGCGCAACGAGCTCTATGAAGGGCGTTGCGTGAAGATCAGGCAGCCTGCTGATCGGCGGGAGTGTCGCCTTGGCGGAGGAGCTTCCATTCCCAGGGCAGCAGTTCGTGCAGACGCGATACGGGAAGATCGGCGATACGGGCGACGATATCGGCGAGCCAGGCCTTGGGATCGACATCGTTGAGACGACAGGTGGTGATCATCGTCAGCATGATGGCGGCGCGGTCGGCACCGCGCAGGCTGCCGGCGAAGGTCCAATTGCGCCTTCCCAGGGCGATGCCTCTCAATGCGCGCTCAGCACAATTGTTGGTCAAGCAGATCCTGCCATCATCGAGAAAGCGGGCGAAGTCGTCCCAGCGCCTGAGCATGTAATTCATGGGCTTCAGGACCTCGGAGGAGCGCGAGAGGGGTTCGCGCTCGAGGAGCAGCCAGGCATGCATGTCCTCGAGAAGCGGCTTGCTCTTTTCCTGGCGCACGGCGCACCGCTCGTCGGCGCCGCGGCCGTTGATGGCGCGCTCGATCTCGAACAAAGCGTCGAGGCGTCTGACCGCCTCCAACGCGATCGGCGAGACCGGTTTGCCCCTGTGGCCTTCCCGGGCGTTCTTCTCGATGTCGGCCAGCTCGAAGAAGCCCCGCCGCGCATGGGCGAAGCAAAACGCCGGCGTAATCGGCAGCACCTTCTTCTGCGGATCGAACAACGGCTCGAAGCCGTTGTAGCAATCAGCTTGCAGGATACCGGCGAAGGCGGCCAGATGCTTCTGTGGATGCTCGCCTCGACGGTCGCTCGAGGCGTAATAGACCGCCGCCGGTGGCGCTGGCCCGGCGAAGGGCCGGTCATCCCGCACATATGTCCAGATCCGACCGGTCTTGCACTTGCCCTTCGCCAGGATGCGGATGGTGGTGTCGTCGCCATGCAGGCGCTCGGCAGCAAGCACATGGCGTTCGATCAAGTGGAAGAGCGGCATGACGGCGAAGGTCCCGTGGCCGACCTGGTCGGCCAGCGTCGACAATGGCAGGTCGATCCCCTCGGCCTTAAAGCGCGCACTCTGGCGATTAAGCGGGATGTGCATGCCGAACTTGTCGAACAGAATCGTCGCCAGCAATTGTGGGCCGATGAAGCCGCGCGGCGTCGCGTGGAACGGCGCCGGCGGCTGGCTGATCTTCTCGCAATCGCGGCAGGTGAACTTCTCGCGCACTGTCTCGATGACCTTGAAGCGGCGCGGGATCTCCTCCAGCGTCTTGGTCACATCCTCGCCGATCTTCGCGAGCCGCGATCCGCCGCAGCAGGCGCAGCTCGTCGGAGCCTCGATAACGATGCGCTCGTGTTCGATGTCGTCCGGCCAGGGCTTGCGTACCGGCCGCTTGCGCGTGAAGGCGCGCACGCTCTGGGTCTTCGCCGCCGCGGCCTGAGCCGCAAGCTCATCCTCGCTCGCCGTGGTGGCGAGTTCTTCGAGTTCCAATTCCAATTGTTCGATCAGACGCGCCGTGCGCTCGGAGCCCCGCCCGTACAGTTCGCGCTTGAGCTTCTCGATCCGCAGCTCGAGATGCGCGATCAGCGCCGCGTTGTCCGACAGCTCCGCCCGCGCACTGGCAGCCACCGCCTCGGCGAGCAGCCGCGCCTCACGCTCGGCCTGCAGCGCCGCCAGGGCACTCACAAGGTCCGATGGAAGTTCGTCCGGCTTCGATATCATGAAGCCATTGAATCAGATCAAGCAGCAGATTCAAACCCAAAACGGCTATCCGATCCGCGTCGGACGCTGGGCTTCTTGCGGGTTGCGCCAATCGATTCCGGACAACAGGTAACTCATCTGCGCCGGAGAGATCGTCACTGCTTCGCCGGCAACCGAAGGCCAGATGAACCGCCCTCTCTCCAGTCTTTTGGTGAACAGGCATGCTCCCTGGCCATCGTGCCAGATCACCTTCACAAGATCGCTTCGGCGACCGCGGAAGACAAACAGATGACCGCTGAGCGGGTCCTTGCGCAGCACCTCCTGCACCTGGAGTGCCAGCGTTGGAAAGCCTCGGCGCATGTCCGTGTAGCCTGTCGCAAGCCACACGCGCGCGCCCGTCGGAACCGGGATCATCGGCGCACCAGAGCCTCGAGAACCCGACGCAGGGCGTCTCCATCAACGTCGCCGTCGACCCGAATGCGGTGCCCGCTACCAAGGTCGATCTCGATGATGCCATGGCTCTTCCGTCGACGCGCCGCCGTCGTCGTCAATGGCGCTTCGGCCACCGCCCGCGGCGGCACAGACGACCCAATCTCGACCGGCACGAACGGCGCTATACTCGCTTCACTGGGCTTGCAAAGCTCTTTGCGCCACCTAAACAGCTGGCTCACATGAAGGCCAGCCATGCGAGCCACCTCGGAGACGCAGGCTCCGGGCTCGAGCGATGCTGCAACAAGCCGTTCCTTCTCATCCTGCGACCACCGGCGCCGCCGCTCGACCGATGTGATCACCTCCGCCCTCGAAATCGTCATAGCGCTTCTCCTAGGATTACCCCTAGGACCTGCAGCGTTCGCGTCCGTCAAACAAGGCGGCCCTCAACGCAGGAATACGTTTGAGCTGCGTGAAAGTTGGCTCTAGACGCCGCCCATCGCGAAGCCGATGTCGCTAGAGACGTTGTTCGTGCGGCGTCCGACTTGCGCCGGCCCAGCCTTACTTGGCTGAATCAAGCGTCGGCAGGCGATAGCGGTCCTTTGGGTCGTTCCAACCCTTGAAGTTTGGCTTGCGCTTTTCGACAAAGGCGGCGCGCGATTCCATGAGGTCGCTCTTGGCACCATGCTCCTGCAGTGCCATAGCCAGTTTGTCTTGCTGTACCGTTGGCGCTGGTCGCATCTGGCGCATCATGTGTACGGTGTTGACGCGTGATGCCGGCGGCAGGCTCAACAGATGTTCCGCTGTGGCCAGCGCCTCAGGCAGGAGGCGGTCGGCCGGCACTAGCCGGTTCAGAAATCCGATCTCGTAGAAGCGCTGTGCGGTGAAGCGAAAGCCAAGCGCCATCTCCATGGCGATCGGGTACGGCAGGTTGGCAATGTGGCCGTGGTTGTAGCCGCCCAACAGCCAGCGCTTGGCTTCCGAGATCTCGAACACCGCTTCGGGGACTGCGAGCCGCAGGTCGGTGCGCTCGACCAGCATGAAACCGCCGCCCATAGCGAAACCATTTACTGCGGCGATCACTGGTTTCTCGAGCGTGCCGGCTATGAACGGATCCTCTTTGGCTGGCAGCTTGCCGCCGAGTGTGCCCGAACGCAGCGACTCGTTCATATCCTCACCCGCGCAAAAGCCCGGGCCGGTACCGGACAAGATCGCCACTTCGACTTCGGTGCTGTGGCGGAAATCGGTCCAGATATCGGCGAGCTCGATTCGCATCTCATGGTTAAGGGCGTTGAGCCGCTCGGGCCGGTTCATCCGCACCAGCAGAACCTGTCCACGACATTCTGTTTCCACTACCGCCATCTCTGCATCCCTCTATGTTGGAGCTAAGCGTCATCGCCCGTGCCCACGCGTGAGCTGCGTTGCTGGACCGAGCTTAAGCCGCTCGCGCTAGGAGGACCTCAGCGCTTCGCTCATCGAGCGCGGATCGCGCGGCAGCCAGCGGCCGGCTTCGACCAGCGCAATAAACCGCTCGACTATCTCGTTGAATAGCGCCCGCTCCTCGAGATAGAGCACATGGCCGGACTTCCGAACCATGGCGAATCCCGAGGCTAGCAAGTGCCGCTTCAGGAAAAGGCTCGGCTCAATGCAATCGTCGTCGTCGTCACCGCAGATGATTGATGCAGGCGTCGACACTTTGCGGATCGCCCCCATCAGCGTATGGATCGAGGGGCGGCCGATGAATGAGTGCAGTTGGCCGAGTCGAGCGAATCGTGCCGCGCCAGCGCGTCCTAGAAACCCGTTTGCCCGCGTGGTCCTTGAACGGAGCCCGGCTCGGCGCCTCGCACGTCGCCTTGGCAACACCGTCGGCGCCGATGGTCGCGAACTGCTCGTCGTGCGCGTGGCACTGCGCGCGAAAGTTTCCCAGATTTTGAGATCCGAACCTGAGCCTTCACCTGCGAAGGTTAGCGCCAGCGCGCGCTTCGTGTTGAGGCCGACCTGCAGTGACGAGTACGAGCCCATCGACGGGCCGACAAGGTGGGCCTGCTCGATCTTCAGGTGATCGAGCACCACGAGTGCGTCGGTGTAGAAACGGATGTAGGTGTAAACATCCTTCGATGGCGGCACGTCTGAGGGCGTGTAGCCGCGTGCCGAGTAGGCGGTGCAGCGATGGCCTTGCGAAAAATACCGCATCTGCGGTCCCCAGTTGGTGCGATCTGCGGCGAACTCACGCAAGAACAAGTTCGACGTGCCGCTGTTCGGCTTCTTCATAGTGCAGGGCACGTTGTTCGACGTCCTTGCATACGGCCATTCTGCGTCACCAATTGTCTTATTGCCTCCGTCGTGTCCTAGGCCAGTGCAGCGATGGACAAGGCTAGTCATTTCAAGAATATTATGCGGACTCTAGAGACGGATTTCATTAAATGCGGCCCGCGGGGCGCCGGAATCATGCACACAGTCGACTCTCTTGATAATTTTGCAGCCCTTGTTGGTGCAGTCTTGCCCTTTTCAAGTCCGCTTAGGCCAAATCGCGATGCGTCTCGGCGGCATCCGATCCACGCAGCTGAGTAGAGCTCTCTCGTGATGCATAGGGAATGCGCTTGGGCAGCTTAATCGCGGTGCTGGCGGCAAGCTCTCGCGCGGCGACTTCTGCGCAAAGCGAATGAGGAATGTTCGGAGGCATAGATCAGGTCGCAGGAGAGCGCCAGCTAGAAGCGCCATAGCGCAGTAGGTCTCTAGTCCCGGCATTTGTTGGAGCGGGTTGAGCTCGGATCGTTTTGGCTGCGAAGTCCAGCATTGGCAGATGTATTCGTAGGGCGTGAGGCCCGTCAGGTCTTCAGCCGCCGAGCCTAGGTGTCGGGCGGTAATGAAATCGGCAAGGGGAGCTCCAAGCTGATCGTGTCCGTCGTAATGAACGGTAGCTTTCTTGATGTGCGGTTCATGCGCTCGACGTTGCCATTGGTCCAGGGATGCTTGATCTTAGCCAGCCGATGTTTGATCCTGTTTTCCTGGCATCGCATATCGAAGATGTGCGTCACGTGCCTTACCGTCGGGGCGTCGGCAAAGCGCGGCAGGAGGGTGAACTGGATCCATTGTCGGTGACCACCATGTGAATGTTTTAGGGGCGGCGGACGAATGTCTAGGCTGAGGTCCTCCCCGTTCTCCTACTTACTGGTGCGATCGATTGCGACATGGAAGTAAAGCTTGCCTTCAGCGGTCTGGAGTTCGGCGATGTTGATGTGGAAATAGCCGATCGGACAAGCCTTGAACTTCTTTTTGAGGGTTTGCCACCTTCGACCTGTGGCAATCGGCTGATGTCGTGACGCTGGAGAGCAGCGATGCAGGTACGACCGCATCAGATGCGGGACGGTCCGCTGCAGGGCTAGAGGCAATCATCGAGTGGCAGCAGCGTGTGCCGTCGGAAGCCGACGATGATCGCCTCCTTTTTGATTGCTAAGAGCAGCGGACTTGGCTTCCTTGAGGCCAGTCGAACAGTCGGAGACGTCTAACGCTGCTTCCAGTTCGCGACACTCTTCTGGTTGATCCCGTGGCGCTTGCGGGTCGCTCTCAGGCCCTCTTTTGTAGCGCTCGACGGACTGCCTTCGTTGTGGCGCAGTCATATGAAACCTGTCCCATAGCGCATGCTTCAAGTCGTGCAACAAGAATGCACCATCAAAGCTTGGGACTAAACACGTATATGGCTGAATTCCATCAAGAAAGAGGAATTATCGCTGGATTTGCGCGCGGGCGACACAATTGTTTTGAGAGAATCGACATCGCTCTATGATTATATTCTTACGATCTGTTGGTGACCTGGAACGTGCCCGACGCGGACCGTCTGCAGAATGCTAGCTCCTTCAAGGACACTGCCGAGGTGTCAAGAATGAGGCGCGCCGGAGTAGCAGGGTTCGCCGTAAATTGCGCGATGGGTATATAACGAGCCTGGCGACCGACAGCACAACGGGGAAGCGGCATGAACGGTGCAGAAAGTCTCTTGCGAACGCTTGTCGGGTCGGACGTCGAAGTCTGTTTCGGCAATCCTGGCACGTCGGAAATGCATTTCGTTGCAGCGCTCGACCGGGTCCAGGGCATGCGGGCTGTGCTCGGCCTTTTCGAAGGTGCGGTGACCGGTATGGCCGATGGCTACGGGCGCATGGCGGAGAAGCCGGCCGCGACCTTGCTGCACCTCGGACCAGGGCTGGCCAACGGCCTCGCCAACCTCCACAACGCCCGTCGCGCAGCGACGCCGATCGTCAATATCGTGGGTGACCACGCGACCTATCATCAGCAATATGATGCGCCGCTTGCGTCTGACGTGCATGGTTTCGCCCGACCCGTCTCGGCATGGGTGCATTCGTCGCCAAGCGCCAAGACTGTCGGCGCGGACGTGGCGCGTGCCGTGCAGGCGGCGTTGCAATATCCTGGTCAGATCGCGACGCTGATCCTACCTGCCGATACGGCGTGGCTCGAGGCTGATTGCCCGGCGCCGGGTTTGCCGAAGCCGAAGCCGGCGATGGTTTCCGCCGAGGCGATCGACCAGGCTGCCATGGCCCTCAAATCGGGCCGCAAGACCATGATGCTGATCCGCGGAGCCGCATTGAAGGAGCGCGGGCTCAATGCGGCCGGCCGCGTGGCTGCGGCGACGGGTGTGCAGATTGCTTGTGATACCTTCGCACCACGTTGCCAGCGCGGCGCCGGACGTGTGCAGATCGAACGCATTCCTTATTTCGCCGAGCGGATCGTTGATTTCATGAAGGGGACAGAGCAACTAATCTTGGTAGGCGCGAGCCCCCCGGTGAGCTTCTTCGCATATCCAAACAAACCGTCATGGTGTACGCCCGAGGGCTGCAAAACTCTATATCTCGCCCATGCTCACGAGGATGGAACAGCCGCTCTGGAGGCTCTCGCTGACGCTGTGAAGGCGGCGAAGCAACCATTGCATGTCGGTTCATTGAGCAAGCCAGATCTTCCGATCGGACCGCTCGATCCACAGACCGCCGGACAGGTCATCGCCCATTTTCTTCCCGGGGATGCCATCATCTCCGACGAGGTGGGCTTTCATCGATTTGCAGCCACTATCGAGCCGCATGATCATCTTGCCCTGACCGGCGGCGCGATCGGGCAGGGCATTCCCGTCGCCGCTGGCGCCGCGATCGCCTGTCCGGATAGAAAAGTTGTCTGTGTCCACGGTGACGGCGGCGCAATGTATACGCTGCAGGCGCTATGGACGCAGGCACGAGAATCGCTCGACGTTACCACGGTAATCTATGCCAATCGCTCCTACGGGATTCTCAACATCGAGCTCGCGCGCGTCGGAGCCGGAGATGCCGGACCCAAGGCCCTTTCGATGCTCGATTTGCACAATCCCGAGCTGGACTGGGTCAAGCTTGCGTCGGGCATGGGCTTGGAGGCAAGCCGCGCAACTTCGGTAGGAGAATTCGCGAGCCAATTCGCCAGCGCGATGAAAAATCGTGGTCCCCGTCTCATTGAGATCGTTCTCTAGTTTCGCGTGATAGCCTGGAAAACGCTGATTGGCGGCGACTGCAGTTCGTACCGATATGGCCGGTCCTCCTGTTGCGACGCGCTCGGCCTCATGGTTCGCGACGTGCCGCAAGAGACGCTCCTCATGATGAAGGTCTAGAATTTTGGCCGTGAACTAAACCTCATTCTGACTGATTGTGACACTTTCGGATGGGCGCGCGACCTTTGGTTGCGCAGGGCCCCAATATCGGTCGCCCGGTGGCCTGTTCGTGCTGCAGGTCAGGCGCTATCCGATGGCGCCTGCAACGGTTACACTTTGCTGGACGGCTCGACGCCTGGTAGCGTCCAACATCTCCAGCGCCAGAGCATTAACGTGAACACCAGGAGGGCACTGGCAGCAGAGCGGCGGTAGTCGCAAATATCGTGAGATGATACGGCAACTGCCAATCGAACGTTGATCTTGACGCATGGAGGAACCTGCGCGGCGCGCCAAGTGATATAGCCGCGCGCCGATCGCAGATGCGGTCCCCTTTGTTCTTTGACCCCTGTCTTTCGTTCGTGATCTTATGGAGCCTTGGTTTTAGGTGAAGCGCAGATTTTCTGCGCCCACAGCCCCATATTGCAGAAACGCGGCTCTTGACCCGGGGTAGAGGTTACATCGTGTCCGTCATGCCTTGCTTGGAGAAGACAAATGAAAGCTCGTTCCGAAGATGGAGCAGCCCGCTTGATGGCTCAAGTCGTCCACCAGGAACAGGCGAAGGTGACCGACGCAGAATGGCAGATCCGTTGCGATCTCGCCGCGCTTTACCGCATCTGCGACATGTATGGCTGGACCGACACGATCAACACTCATCTCTCTGTGCGCATTCCGGGCGAACCGAACTGTTTTCTGATTAATAACTACGGTGATCTCTTCAGTGAGGTTACCGCATCGAGCCTTGTAAAAGTAGACATCGAAGGCAACATCCTTTCTGCTGGTGGTGAGTTTAACCCGGCGGGCTTCATTATTCACGGTGGAGTCTACAAAGCCAGGCCTGACGTCAACTGCGTCATGCACACCCATACGCGCCCCGGCACTGGCATCTCTGTGCTGAAGAGGGGCCTAAGGCCTATCAGCCAGGATGCGCTTTCGGTCTATGATGAACTCGCTTACCACGAGTACGGCTCGTTGGCCGCAGGCGCGCAGGAGGAGGGAGATGCGCTTGGCGCGACCTGTCAGAAGGGCGACTCCCTAATACTGCGCAATCACGGACTGCTCACTGTCGGCGCCACCATCCAAGCCGCACTCCGACGAATGTACATGCTGGATCGCGCTTGCGAAGTCGAGATTATTGCCCGCAGTATGGGCGAGACACCGGCGCCGATCGAGCCCGAGGTAGTCGAGGACTCTGCACGATATATGAAGGTCGTACGCGCCTCGCCTCAGTTCGGAATGGCCGACTGGCGCGCCGCCTTGCGCCAACTCAAAGGCCGAGGCCCGGACTGGCGGCAGTAGATGTGAGAACCGTCTGAAGTCCAACTTTCTCTCCGCTCGTGTGGTTAGAGAAGCAAATGTTTGACACCTCCTCGATGAGGCACCTGCAGGTTTGTACGAATGGCAGTAGTTGCAGGAGTTCGATCGCCAACGGGCCCATGCCGCGGTTCACTTCTGCGATTCCAGGTCGACGAACGAGTGGGGTTGATTGCGATTGGCGAGATGGATGGCCTCGGCTGAGGCAGCGCGCTCCAGCCAATGAGAATTCGTAAAGCATTAGATGACGTCGGCTTTGCTGCACATGACCACGCCTGCCGATCCAATGACAATCACGACCTAGAGGAAAGAGCTCATGACGTCTGATATCCACAACTCGCAGAAACCAACCCGGCGCAAGGCGCTGTTGGAAATTGGCGCTGCGGCCGGCGGAGCAGCTCTGGTGATTGGCAGTCCGCGCATTTTGCGCGCGCAAGAGTCTTCGCTGGTGGTAGTCTCTAGTGGCGGAGTGTATGAAGATGCATTGCGAAAAGCGGTTATCGAGCCATTCCAGCGCGAGACGGGCATAAAGGTAACCTACGCATCTCCGCCAAATGCGGCCAAACTCAAAGCGCAGGTCGACGCTGGTAACGTAGAATGGGATGCCCTGGAGTTATCAAGCCCGGCGTTCAGACCTGACGCGGCGAAGTATCTTGAAGAAATCGACTATGACGCGTTCGACAAAGAGACTTTGGATAATCTTGTCCCCGAGGCAAAGATGAAATTTGCGGCGGGCTCGTTTGCCTACAGCACCGTTATGGGGTTCTCAACGGCTGAATACCCCGCCGGAAAGCCCCGGCCGAGCACGTGGGCGGAGTTTTGGGACGCCAGCAAGTTTCCAGGAGCGCGCTCGCTTCAGTCATGTGCAAGAGGAGGTACTTCTGCAATCGAATTTGCGTTGCTGGCGTCCGGGGTTCCTAAGGACAAACTTTACCCGATTGATTTCGAGAAAGCATTTACGTCACTGAATCAGATTAGACCTCATGTAACAAAATTTTGGGTCGAGGGAACGGAGGCAACTCAGCTCCTTTCGGATCGTCAGGTCGCAATGTCCTCGGGGTATAATGGCAATTTGCAGGCCCACGCGAGCGACGGTACCGGCGTGAATTACCGCTGGGACGAGGCACAGCTCAGCCCTCTTCACTGGGTTGTGCCAAAAGGCACCAAAAACCGTGCCGCAGCGATGCGGTTTGTCGCCTACCAAGCCACTGCACAAGCGCAAGCTCGCCTCAATAGCCTTATGTTCTACGGTCCGCTGAACCGCGCAGCGTTCCAGTATATCGATCCTAAGGCGGTCGGCCTGCTTTCCACGGCTCCTGCGAATCTGGAGAAACAATTCTTCACAAACCTTGCATTTTGGGGAGGCCAATCCACGTCCGGCAAGAGCAATACCGAAGTGCTCATTGAGCGCTGGACTAAATGGCTGGTCAATTAGAGCTTGTCGGGGTTCGCACTTGAGCGCCAAGCCATTTCACGCGCTCCCTTCGGGTGCCTCGACCCACATGAGCGCGCGGCCTTCAGGCTCTCGGGATTCCTTCGAAGGATACGCCCCAGATTTGGAGCCAAATTGTCTGGATCCGTTCGACAGACTTCACTTTAACGGAATGTGAGTGTGCGCTACCGCGATGCCGTCCTGTTTGCGCCCCCTGCTGATCCCCAAAAGCCACGAACTCGAATCGGCGAAGTGCCCTCTGTAGTCCGAATTTCGTGCTGCGCAGGATTAAAGTCTCCGGGCCGCGGGCCACACTCGCCTGCAGCCAAGAGAGACTCGATCCGGGATGCCGGTGCAATGCAACGTCTGACATTGCGTGTTGGCTACGATATTGCGATGGACCTGATGCTGACGCATTGCTCGATGTATACCAAGGAGACGACGCAGCGGAGCTTGGTTAACAAGATTGTAGATAGCAAGGTGGTCGCGCAGACCGCGTTCGTGGCCCGCGCAGATCGAAGGCTTTTTCTTTTGCAATCAATGGGCTGAATTCCAGGGGGCAGACTGACGGCACTGCTGCGCAAGGGATGAGCCGCCTGCGAAAGGTTCGCAATCGCATTTTGGCTTCGACAAGATGATGGCCCCAAAAGCTGTCCCGAAGAAACGCGCTTTCTTCGGGACGTGCAGCCAAACCGAAAGGAACTCTGAGGTGTCCACTTACGTCCCAATTCATGATCCACACTCCGTCAAGTCCGTCGCCTGCATAGGCACGGGAACGATCGGAGGCGGCTGGGCGGCTTATTTCCTGTCGCGGGGGCTTGATGTGCGGGCATTCGACCCGGCACCACAGCAGAGAGCGCGGCTCCGGGCAAATATCGAAGCGGTATGGCCGCGTCTGTCACAGCTCGATCTCGCCCCGAACGCAAGCCTCGACAGACTCCTGATCTACGACACGATCGAGGAGGCGCTCGATGGGGTAAGCTACGTTCAGGAGAGCATAATCGAGGATAAGCCCGCCAAGATGGCCTTGTTCGCCGAGCTCGACGTCAAGACAGCGGCAAACGTTGTCTTGGCGACTTCTTCGTCGCAGTTCGTTCCATCTGACCTCGCGGCCGATTGCCAGTTTCCGCAGCGGGTTATCGTGGCCCATCCATTTGTTCCCACCTATCTCATTCCGCTGGTCGAGCTTCTCGCTATTCCTGGCAAGTCGGACAGAGCGGTACAATGGGCAAGGGAATTCTTCATCGCTATCGGCAAACGGCCGGTCGTGCTGAAGAAGGAGATCGAAGGCTACATCGGCAATCGTCTTCAGTCAGGCTACCTCGACGAAGCACGCCGCTTGGTCGAGGAGGGGTATTGCGCGTTCCAGGATATCGATGACGTCATTGTCAACAGTTTCGGAATCCGTCTCGCTTTTATGGGGGTAAGTCAATACTATAACCTTGGTGGCGGCCTTGGCGGCATCGAACACATGTTCGAGCTGTTCGGCTGGAAGGGCTCGGTCGAGGCGCAGGACGACCTGCGTGCGACCGTACAGAAATTTGCACCAGGCGCCTCAATGGAAGAACTTGAAGAATGGCGGGACCAAAACATCATCCGCATCCTTAAGGCGCGCCGCATGGGACCTTCAGCGTGAGCGCGCAAGACCGGTCCTTGCGTACTGCTTGGGTCAGCGCTCAAAGCCGGACAACCGCATCGTAACGTAACTTGCAGTGGATGCAGTTCATATTGCCGGTTTATGCCGACTATCCGAGGCTGTGTTTGCCGGCGTGGGTGGCATGTAATTGGATCTGCGCAGTATTTCTTGTGCCTCCGTTTCCAGTTGCGAAGGTCAGGGTATTGCAGAAGATTATTTGGGCAGGAGCCGACTACCGGCGCCCCCGAAGAATGGACTCCACGGACAGCACGTCGAGCTCTGCGCGGGACTTCTCGTCAGGGACGGGCTCGTTGGCTTGGTGCCTGAACTTGGTCCGCAAAAGCTAGGAAGCCTGCCGACCTGTCTGTCCGCTGCCCAAGTTCAGAATGTCCTCCATCGTTCCGATCGGCCACTGCGATAGGACTCCGGGATCGCGCCAGCCCCTCGTGTAACGCTTTGGCCAAGCTCGGTTTACGGGTTGGAGGTCGCCACCCTGAACCTGGATGAAGCGATGAAGCCGACCGAGGATCCGGTGAGATGTTTATCGCGGAGGGCCGGTAGCGACCGCCGATGCCGATGCTCCAGGTGCCGACGCCGCCGTCTTTGCGAACCGGCTTGATAGCCGCCCGACACCGTCGTGTCGCCGGCTGTTTCTGCTCACGCTGGCGCCTCATATCGCCTTTGCATCCGGTTGCGCTTTACCATGATCGCCGAGGCCGACTTGGAGCGCGCGGCATCCGTGGTTCGCCCACCATGGCGCACATATTCGGACACGTTTTGCCACCGAGCTTCTCCCGATGCAATCTTGTCAGAGATTGGCAAGCTGCTGCTGCGAGACGAAAGCCATCACACACCTACGCGAAGGTGGATATCCGAGGTAGGCAAGGCGCAGTACAAACAGCCATCGCGGGATCTTCCGCAACTGACCGTGCGCGGCCTCGAAATCATTCGGTCCCAGGGAAGCCACAAGCGACCAAGACGCCGCTTCTCGATGGCCGGGCGTCACTCGCCCTCGATGCGGAATCCGAGGCAAAGCGGCCACCGATTCCGACGGAAGGCGGCCAGCGATTCCGATCGAAAGCGGCCACCCAATCCGAACGAAGGCGGCCACCCTGTTGATAGGGTGAGACGGGGGGCGTTGTCGGCAATCTGAACGGGGCAAGGTCCCTCCTTTTGCGGTTCACGTAATGGGAGGTCCGATGCCCGCCGAGAGATTGCCGATGCGGAAGATTCGAGAAGTTCTACGCCTGAAGTATGCCTGTGGGGTGAGCGATCGGGTGATCTCCCGATCGGTCGGGATCGGTCGCACGGCGATCGCGGAGTATGTCCGCCGCGCCGCGGTGATCGGCATCACCTGGCCGATACCGGAGGAGCTCGACGACACAGCACTGGAGCGCAAGCTGTTTGCGCCAGCCGGCTACAACCCGCCGCGATCGAAGCCGCTTCCGGATTGGGGGCATGTCCATGCCGAGTTGCGCCGCCGCAGCGTAACGCTGGCGCTGCTGTGGGAGGAATACCGCGGCCATCATCCCGACGGCTACGGCTACAGCCGGTTCTGCGACCTCTACGTCGAATGGCGCCACGGCATCACGGCGACCATGCGGCAGACCCACGCGGCCGGCGAAAAGCTGTTCGTGGACTTCGCCGGCGATACCGTGCCGGTGTTCGACGGGCTTACCGGGAAGGTGCGCGCCGCCAAGATCTTCGTCGCGGTCATGGGAGCGTCGAACTACACATTCGTCCAAGCCCGGTTCAGCGAGGCGCTGCCCGACTGGATCGGCGCCCATGTGGATGCGCTCACCTTCCTGGGCGGAGTGCCGAAGGCGCTCGTCTGCGACAATCTGAAGGCCGGGGTGACGGTGGTAAGCCGCTACGAGCCAGGCGTCAACCGGACTTACCAGGATCTTGCCACCCATTACGGCACCACCATTATGCCGGCGCGGCCCCGCAAGCCGCGCGACAAAGCCAAGGTGGAGGCGGCGGTTCTTATCGTCCAGCGATGGATTTTGGCGCGGCTGCGCAACCGGCGCTTCTTCTCGCTCGCCGAGTTGAACGTTGCGATCCGCATCCTGGTCGACGAACTCAACGCCCGCCTGATGCGCAAGCTCGGTGCCAGCCGCCGCGAGTTCTTCGACACCATCGATCGTCCGGCCCTGATGCCGCTGCCGGCCGAACCCTATCAGTACGCCGAATGGCGTCGTGCCCGTGTAGCGCCGGATTACCATGTCGAGGTTCAGGGGCACTTCTACTCGGTGCCATCCCGCCTGATCCGCCAGGTCGTCGAGGTGCGGGCCACCGAGGCAACCATCGAGGTGTTCCATCGCGGCACCCGGATCGCCAGCCACGCACGCTCAGGCGTCAGGCGCCGCCACACCACGATCCCCGAGCACATGCCGAGCGCACATCGCCGATACGCCTTCTGGACGCCGGCACGTCTGCTGGCCGCCGCCGAGAAGATCGGTCCGTCCACGATCGCGCTGTGCCAGGCGATCATGCGGACAAAGCCCCATCCCGAGCAGGGCTTCCGATCCTGTCTCGGCATCCTGCGGTTGGAAAAGACCTATGGGACGCAACGTCTGGAAGCCGCGTGCCGCCGTGGGATCAGCATCGGCTCAGCGAGCTATCGGTCGATCGCCTCGATCCTCAAGACCGGCCTGGACAAAGCCTTCCTTCCCGACACCGCCCCCGAGGCCGATCCCATCCAGCACGGCAACATCCGTGGCCGCGGCTACTACCACTGACCACCAACAAGGAGACCTTATGCTCAGCAACCACACCCACGAACGTCTCGCTGCTCTCGGGCTCGCCGGCATGGCCAAGGCCTTCGACGATCAGCAACGCCAACCGGACGTTACCGCGCTGACCTTCGAGCAGCGCCTCGGCCTGATGATCGATCGCGAAGCAACCGAGCGAGAGAACAAAAGGCTCATCGTGCGCCTGAAGTTCGCCTCGCTACGGCAGGCCGCAATCGTCGAAGATGTCGATCTGCGCGCTCCGCGCGGCATCGACCGCGCCTTCTTTGCCAAGCTCGTCGATGGCGATTGGATCAGCCGCAAGCAAAATTTGCTCATCACCGGGCCGACCGGCGTCGGCAAGAGCTGGATCGCCTGCGCACTCGGCCACAAGGCATGCCGCGATAATCGATCCGTCTTATATCATCGCCTGCCAAGGCTGTTCGAAGCTCTTGCGCTCGCCCGCGGGGACGGACGCTATGCGCGGCTCCTCAAGACACTATCGAGGGTCGATTTGCTCATCCTCGATGATTGGGGCCTCGCACCGCTTACCGGCGAGCAGCGTCGCGATCTCCTCGAAGTCGTCGACGATCGACACCAGCGCGGATCGACCATCATCACCAGCCAGGTGCCGATCGAAAATTGGCATGAGGTCATCGCCGACCCGACCATCGCCGACGCCGTTCTGGATCGGCTCGTCCACAATGCTCACCGCCTCACACTCAAGGGAGACAGCATGCGAAAGATCACTGCGCAGCGCGCCAATCTTGACGCAGCCAAGAAAACCTGACCCAACTCCTCATGCCGGCAACGACACTCCGGCCGCCTTCGTCGGAACAGGTGGCCGCCTTCGATCGGAATGCATGGTCGCGTTCAATCGGAATCCCTGGCCGCAATCCCCGGAATCCGCACCCTCGACGATGGAGGTCTTCACGCCGAACTTATAAGTCCAGGCGGCCTTGCCCTTGCCGATGTACTCACCTCTCAGGGGCATGCAGGTAATCGAGCCGGTATCCGCGCTGACGTTGCTCCTGGGGCCGGAACTGGGATGCGCGCGACAGCGAACACCACCTCAAGCTCGCCTTCGGTCTGTGATTTCGCGGCGGAAGTCGCGTATCAGTTGGCGAGTCAGCAGCATAACCACGCTCGTCAAAAAGTAGGTCACCACTATCACCCAGGTCGTGAATGATCTCGATTAGGACGCGCGACCCCTCGGACCGCAAGTGCAGTTCTCAGGCCGCGGTCATTAGCGACTGAGTACGGTATGCCCAACGCAGTAGCTCGTCGATGTCGCGGTTGGGATGACCGTTGACGATCCCCGTCGGGACGGTCCCAGAGATAGGCAAGAGGGTCGACGTCATTGCTTGCAGCTTCACGACACCACCATTACCCAGGTCGCAAAAGACCTCGGTCAAGACGAAGACTGGCTGCGCCAGTTGCAATAGAGATGGATCGGCCTAATCCGGGTCTTGGCGCCGGCGAACTCAAGCGCTCACCGACTTTTGCATCGAAAACCTGATCTGAACTCGTCAGGTTCTACAAGGAAACCCCAAGCAGCTCACGTGCTAGCGACGGAAATGATCAAACCAGCTTGCGGACCGCACGGATGCGTACCTGGAACCTCGAACTACACAAACCTGAAGAAGGATCTAATGGCGGTCAGACGGAGGATGACCATCCACTCAACAAGGTCCAATCACCAAGGTCGCGAGGTACCTCGGCGAAGACGAAGATCGGCTGCGAGACGTCGCCAATGGAATGGAAATTGAGACGGGGCCATTTGGTCTTTGGCGTTATCGAAGACGGCGTCCAGGCGTTTACCGACCTTGGCATCGAGCGCCTCATCGAACTCATCCGATCTATAAAGTAGATCCGGGGTTGCTTGAGCTTTGGCCGTCAGAATAATCCAATCGTCGCGGCCTACGCCGTATGGGTACGTTCCGGCGATCCTAAAGGCGGCCCACGCCGTAGGAATTCCACGGAGGCGCTCAGCGACAACATCCTCGAACCTCGTTCTCGACAATCGCCCCCGAGGCGCGTCCAATCAAAGGTGAGTTGCGCCGACGCTTGGCTAGACACAGAAGGCATCGTTTTGTGACAAGCGTAACGATTCAGGCAATCTACCGGTCGTCTGCATCGCCCTCTTCAGTATAGATATATCCCGGCCGCGATTGACCGATACAGCGCCAATGATCTCAGAACGTTCCCCAAGGCCGATGAGAGTCCAAGCGTTTGCTGTCGAGTGTTCAGAGAACCGGTACTGCACAGCTTCATCCGGAAAGCCGATGCTCTGAACATTGTAGTCGTATTGATCAGACCAGAACCAGGGTACGTTTACGAAACTGGTAGGCACCTCTGCCATATTCCTCGCCGCAGTCAGTCCATGATCGATTGAGGTCTGCCAGGATTCGATCCGCCGGAGCCTCCCGTCCGGCCCATAAGGATGGCTGGACACCTCGCCGGCGGCATAGATCCTTGGATCAGATGTGACGCAAAATCGATTGACGACGACTCCATTGTCGACATTCAGCCCGCTTTCCACCGCTAAGCCGGTGTTCGGAATGATGCCGACGCCAATTGCGACCGCGTCCGCCAAAAGAATTTCGCCGTCGACGACGATCGCGTACCTCTGGTCGGGAAGACGTTTGACCTCCGTAATCGACACGCCCAACCTCACGTTCACGCCTTTTTGGCGGTGAGCCTGTAAAGCCCAGTCGCTGACGAATGTTGGCATCCCTCGCGTCAAGACCCGCGGAGATGCCTCAAGGACAGTTACGTCGCAGCCACGCGATTGCGCTGCAGCAGCGATTTCAAGGCCGATAAAGCCTCCCCCAATGATGGCCAGCCTGCCCCGGCCAAAGATAACCTTGCGTAGGTGTCTCGCATCATCCACTGTTCTAAGGTACTCGCCCGTGGTCCGCGCCGCGTAGAAGTCCAGTCGCCGCGGACTTGAGCCAGTTGCGATCAATAGGCGGTCGTAACAGTAGGATTTGCCTGATTGTGCAATGGCGATGCCGGCGGACCGGTCAAGCGCGGTGATCCGCGTTCCAGTAAGCAGCTCGATCGCGAGGTCGGCGTAAATGCCCGAGCGGAGCAACCTCAGCTTTTCTTCGTGGAAGGCGCTGTGGGAAAGTGCATTTTTCGATAGAGGAGGCCTATCATAGGGTGGTTCATGTTCTTCGCTGATAAGAGTGATGTGCGCCCCACTATCTATACGTCTTAGCTCGAGAGCTGCATGATGCCCTGTTGGGCCGGCGCCAATAACAACAAACCGATTCATATCACTGCCCTATCGGACTTGAGCCTCGATGACTCTCACGCGTGCTTCGACTATTCCTGCAGCCGCGCGGCCTGCTCATTGATGTTAAGCGTCGAGGCCGACTTCGTCTGGAACAGCGTGAGGTGACGATAGACAATGCTCGCCCTCCAGGAGCCGAAGGTTAGGTGTTTTTGTCTGCCTCGCAATCACCAGGTAACTAGATCGCTTCGGCGTGTAAGAGCGGCCGCAGCTACATATCGACTACGACACGACCATTTTCGATTTCGACGTTGAAGGTTCTGACGAAGACCCGCGGATCGGCTGGACAGCGACCCCTCTCGACATCGAATTCATAGCCGTGCCAAGGGCAGCGGACAACAAAGCGGCCTTCGGCGATTTCGTAACTTCCGGGACTATCGCTTGTGAGCATAGATTCCAGCACCCCATCAGATAGGATTGCGCCATAATGAGGACATCTATTCCACAATGCATGCATCGTTCCGTTCGAGGTATGAACTAGAATGAGAGGGCGACCCTCCACCTCCACGGCTCGCATCTGCCCTTGAGGCAATTCGTCCAGCGAAAATAGTATATGCTTCATCGTCCCAAATCCTTCAGCCGCGGATATGTTTCCAACGCGTTGCGGTACCGAATCCTCTCGCGCAGCGCTGCGGGCAGCTTGGGTGAAATGGCGTAATCCGCTGAATCGGCGTCATAGTGCGGATAGTCTGTTGCGAACATAAACATACGATCCGCTTTAATCCATTCAATCATCTGCGCCATGTGTTCAGGTTTGACATCGCTAAATGGCTGAGTGGAAAACCTGACGTTTTCTTGCATATACTCACTTGGAAGTCGCTTTACCCATGGAACATCGAGGCGCACCTCACGGTACTGTTGGTCAGCGCGCCACATGAACCAAGGCACCCATCCAACTCCAGGCTCGAGAAAGACAACCTTCAGCCCAGGAAATTTGTCGAACACGCCGTTGAATATTAAGCTTGCGATTTGATTCATGGCTGCCTGCGGAGCAGCGAGAGTGTGCCATTCTATAAAAGTTCTGGGCCAACCGATGCCCGTCCTTGTATCGACGCTGTGATGGAAGGTGACTACTAATTGATGCTTAAGCGCCGTTTCGTATATGATGTGATAGCGCGGATCACCCCATTGAACGTCGCTCGAGCTCGGCAGAAAAACCTGCACAAATCCCGGATGGTACGCCTTGCGCTCAATTTCTTGGACGGCGACCGCCGGATCATCCGCCGGTGGCAAATGGATCGACCCCCGAAACCTATCATCTCTATCGAGCCAGTTGTCGATCTGCCAGTCGTTATATGCGCTAGCGAGCGCGGCCGCGAACCCGAATCCGCCCTTCATTGTTGATGGATAAAACATCCCATTAAGTATCGCGTGGGTTACTCCCTCGCCATCGAAGAGATGCCGCTGAAGCGTTTGTAGGTCGTGAGCATAGGTACGATCTTCCAGCAGCCAGTCCTTCCTGACTGCGCCAGGCCCTGCTGACGGCGAAGGGTACGGATGATCGGTCGGTGCTGTTGTCGCTTTCCAACCACGCTCGGTGATATGCCCCTTCCACTGCAAGGGTAGGTAAGGAAGAAGATCAGCCCCGGATCTTAGGCTCTCATGTACATCCGTATCGATGAGAAGATCCTTTTGGACGGGCGAAGGTTGTCGGTCTCGCGATTGATGCTCTAGAACTCTATTTTCCATCTTTTCTTACCATAAAAGGGGCTCGGCCCGGTCATGACATCAATTTGCGAAGTCGTTGTTCTGTTGCGTGGCCGTTCCGGTAGCATCAGGAAGCGGCGTCTAAACGCCGATCTGAAGAACTCCGCCGATTTCACGAATTGCATATGTCTGGAGATCACAATCGACGATACCGCCGAGTGCGCGGCCACAGGTGACATCGAATTGGCCGCCATGCAGGGGACATTCAACAACCGAATCCGCCAGCCAGCCATCGGTCAACAATGCAAATTGGTGCGTGCAGACGTTCGAGGTCGCGTAGAATTTGCCGGCCACGTTAAAGATTGCTAGTCGCAGCTCGCCGAGCTCGACCCCTATCATTTCGCCCGCCGGCACCTTACCGGCGCTAATCACCGTCACCCAATTATCGGACATTGCATCCCTGATAACCTGCACGCCTGAGACCCTCTCGTCACGGGAGAAGAATATCTGCGGAGCTTGTATTCATAAGGCGAGATGCCTTGCTCGACGCAGCGAGATAATGGCACAGTGCAGGGAGAGCCACCGCATAGTGGGAAAGCGGACCCCGATGAAACCAAACTCGCGTCAATATGCCGACCCTGCTGGTCTCTGAGAAATAGCACGCGACGGCGCCCAAAGACCGCAAAAATCCGGTAAGATTCGCACAAATCCTGCAAGACTATATGGGTGATGTAACGGGCTGCGCCCCCGGATCATCTGATCGGACGATCCTGGTTTGCAGTTCGAAGGAGCGTCGCGTCTAAGAGACACCCCTGCGAGCGTCTGATCAGAGTCCCCGCCCGCAAAAAAGCCGCCTGCAACATTGCTGCCGCATCAAGCACTTCGATGGATGTGGTGCTCAGGCCACCTGGAGACACCACCGCATACGTCCCGTTTTTCAAGCGATCTGCTATCGTTTTGCGAGCTCGCCCACTACTTGCTTTGTCTAACTAAACGCCACATCGACAATTTTACCTATGTGCGATGCGTGCTCGACAAGAGGTGCCGCGAAGCCAAGAATGTGATCGCGATCGGATGGCCCCCGATCCGAGAGAAATGCAACACCGATGACAGTCTTGAGGGCTTTAGCGTAAAGCACATAGGGATTATTGCGGTAACGCGGGTAGCCCTTCATAAATCGCGGCCGACCTTTATCCGGGGAGGCTATGAGTGCCTGACACTCTTTGACGCGATCCACATTGTGACGCGTGCAGCTCCCAGATCGTCCCATCACGCTAAGCCTAGAGGCAAGCCCATATCGCCACCGGTCTCCGGCTTGGTTCCATAGAACGTCTCCCATCAGGCGCAGACTCCATACGCTACTCGGCTTCGCCGTGCTCAACTCGGCGCGGAGCGCTCGCGAAGGTCAGGCAGCCACGATTTGCTTCATCCGATCCTTAAAGGCGCAGGATTTAGGCGCGAACCGATACTACGTTGCGCAAAATGCGATTTAGGCCAGTGATACCTATTGCCAACAAACGCTTGATTTAGATTGTGGTTGGGAAGCCAGATGGATCTTTCTTTTACAGAAGAAGAAGAAAAGTTCCGCCTCGAAATTCGTCAGTTCCTGCTCGAGAACGTGCCGGAGCAGCTACGGCACAAGTTGCTCAACGGTGGAGAGCTAACAAAAGACGAGAAAGCTATGGGAGCGCGTATCCTGCATAAAAAGGGCGTTCCTAGCTGGCCAAAGGCATACGGAGGTGCCGGTTGGTCCCCTCTAAAACAATACATCTTTGAAGAAGAGGTGCGAGCGTTTCCCGCGTGGGCTACGTTCGGCTACGGCGTGTCTTTGGTTGGCCCTGTCATCTATACGTTTGGCAATGACGCTCAGAAGAAATATTTTCTGCCGCGCATCGCGAACGCTGAGGACTGGTGGTGCCAAGGTTTCTCAGAGCCCGACGCGGGCTCCGACCTCGCCTCACTCAAAACGCGGGCGGTGCGGTGCGGCGATCACTACCTGGTTAACGGGCAAAAAATCTGGACGACGGGGGCTCAATATGCCGATTGGATCTTTTGCCTAGTTAGAACCAATCTCGATGCAAAGAAGAAGCAGGAGGGTATTTCGTTCCTCCTGATCGACATGAAAACGGCCGGTGTTAGTGTGCGTCCCATCCGGTTGATTGACGGTGGGTACGATGTCAACGAGGTCTTCTTCTCTGACGTCCGCGTTCCCGCCGACAATCTCGTCGGTGAGGAGAATAAGGGCTGGACTTATGCCAAATTTCTCCTCGGTAACGAACGCTTTAGCGACGCGGGAGTCGGCCTATCCAAGGCGCGCATCCAGCGTGCAAAAGATCTTGCTGCGCGGTGCCACGTAGGCGGCAAGCGTCTTATCGACCAGCAAACCTTCCGTGAGAAGCTTGCGGCAGTCGAAGTCCAGCTGAAAGCCTTCGAAATGACGCAGCTGCGAGTGGTCTCTAGCGCGTCGAAGCAGCAGAATGGCGGGCAAGACGCCGCCAGCTCCATTCTCAAGCTGAGGGGCTCGGAAATTGAGCAGGCGACGACTGCGCTTCTGATGGATGTGGTCGGTCCTTACGCGCTCCCCGAAATTTCCCGAGAGCAGCGCGAGTGCCCTAGTGAGTCGTCGATCGGCCCCGATTGGGCATCGTTGATTGCGCCCGCTTACTTCTACAGCCGTGCGGTGACAATTTATGCCGGCTCCAGCGAGATTCAAAAGAACATCATCGCAAAGGCGATCCTTGGCCTCTAGTTTTTGGGGGGGGATCGCGCCCCCGTTCAGGAGAACGTCTCCAGTGAACTTTGATATATCGGAAGAGCAGCGCCTGCTGAAGGACAGCATCGATCGGCTAATGCTCGACAACTATACATTCGAAGACCGCCGGATGTATCAGGCGCAGGAGCGGGGCTACAGCGAGTCGATGTGGTCACGTTATGCCGAACTCGGGCTCCTTGCGATGCCGTTTGCCGAGGAGTATGGCGGGTTCGGCGGAGGGCCGGTCGAGACCATGATCCTTATGGAGTCGTTTGGAGGGGCGCTGATCCTCGAGCCCTATTTCGCGACCGTGGTGCTTGCCGGTGGCCTCCTCCGTCATGCGGCGAGTGATGTGCAGAAGTCGGAACTCATTCCGGCCATCGCGGGAGGCCGAACGAAGTTAGCCTTCGCCTATGCCGAGCCACACTCGCGTTACGACCTCTTTGACGTTCAAACCCAAGCAAGGAAGGATGGCGACGGCTGGATCCTGAATGGCACGAAGAGCCTCGTCCTCCATGGCGATATAGCCGATAAGATCGTCATATCGGCAAGAACGGCCGGAGGCGCTCGAGAAAAGCATGGGATAGGCCTTTTCTTGGTTGACAAAAATTCGTCGGGCCTACGGCGCCTCGGTTACCCGACCCAGAACGGCTTGCGCGCGGCCGAGATTAGACTGGAGAATGTCCGAGTTGAGGCAATCAACGTAGTTGGCGATCCAGCAGAAGCGTACTCAGTGATTTCGCGGGTAGCAGACGAGGCGATCGCCGCGCTCTGTGCAGAAGCCGTCGGCTCCTTTGCTAAAATGAATGCCCTAACGGTTGACTATCTCAAGACGCGCGAGCAGTTCGGCAAGAAGATTGGCAGTTTCCAGGTGCTGCAGCACCGGGCAGCCGACATGTTTGTCGAATTCGAACAGTCACGCTCGATGGCCATCTACGCTGCGCTTATGGCCGGCGAAAGCGACGCCACCAAACGCGAGCGCGCGATTTCGGCGGCGAAGGTCCAGATCGGCCGGTCAGCAAAGGCGATCGGGCATCAATCGATCCAGCTTCACGGCGGCATCGGAATGACCATGGAGTACAGCATCGGTCACTACTTTAAGCATGTGATCATGATCGACACGGTGCTCGGCGACGCAGATCATCACTTGGAGCGACTTGCTGCGCTCGGAGGGGTCAGTGGCTAGCAAACGAATTGAACCAAAAGTTCAAGAAGTTTGATGTGATTGCACTGATCAAACGGAACGTCCTGTTGTCAACGCCATCGTTGCGTTGCGCCAGACCTCAGGGTCGGACCAACGAGCATTGTCGGAGCCAGATTCATGAATAGGCTGGAACGTCTGCTGCGACCGAAATCAATCGCAGTGTTCGGAGGTCGGCAAGCAGCCGCTACCGTCACGCAATCGATTAAGATGAAATTTGCGGGCGAGATTTGGCCGGTGCATCCCACTAAAGAGGAAGTCGCTGGCCGCAGGGCATTCCGCTCGGTGGCCGATCTGCCCGAGGCGCCTGAC
>NZ_JBVVOS010000049.1:0-25532 GCF_055807515.1 Bradyrhizobium sp. Kon69
CCACCGGTAATGCACTTGCGGGGAAGTTGCTAACGAAGTTGCCAAGTTCAATTAAGGCTCGCACCAGGGCGCTCCAATAGATCAAGTTGTTTGGGTGAAAAAGGGGCCCCTTTTTAAAAGGGGCTCAACCTATGCTGAAGCGTCCATTCCGCGTCCTTCGCTGGATCTCGAGTATCGTGTGATGTTTCCGCTAGCCTTGGGGGACTTGCGCGTGATTCTGCACGCGCATGCTAAGTCGCGCGCTCATGCGGGCTCTCTTGCAGGAGAGCTGCAGGTTTTCACGAAGTCATCAATCAGGCGACGACAGGCGGGCTCACTGTCGTACATGAATTCTGGGTGCCACTGTATGCCGATCACAAATGGCCGGCGCGGGGCCTCAATCGCTTCAACGACACCATCGTCGGCGCGCGCGCAAACGACGAATTCAGAAGCAAGCTGCTTGATAGCTTGGTGGTGAAGGCTGTTTACTCGGAAGGACGATGACTGCTCTCCACACAGCCTCCATAGTTGCGTGCCCTGTTCCAGGCGAACCTCGTGGACGGTTTGATCCAATGGCGTACCATCACGATGATCGATCACGTTTGTAAGCTCATCCAGGGTGTGCGGGTAAATTGTGCCTCCCGCCACAACGTTAAGAATCTGCATCCCCCGACAGATGCCGAGAATAGGCATAGTCCGATCGAGCGCTGAACGGGTAAGTGCGAATTCGAAATTGTCGCGTTCCGGAATAAATCGCCGAACGGTCGGGTGCGGAGACGCGCCGTAAAGTTCTGTCGGAAAATCCCCGCCGCCAGTAAGCACAAGACCGGAAATCTGGTCGAGAACAGCTTCCACATCATCGGCTTTGACATACGGCAATATGATTGGAAGCGCGCCGGCTTTCTCGATTGCACGTACATAGTGTGCAGGACTGAAGTAGCCGTTCTTCTCCACGTCGAAGTTGCTGACGATACCTATTACGGATCGCGAGAGTTGAGTCATAGTGGATGATCCTTAGGTACGGAAGAAGAGCTTGCGCTCCATCGCGGTTAGGCGTTCCGGCCCTTGTTCTGTAACCAGCACCGTCTCACTGAAGCCCAAACCGGCTGCCATCATGAGCATATGAAACACCATCCCCGGCTGCAGCACCCATTCCACGCCCGGAACGAACTCGCGTATGAACTCACCTGCAGATGGTCGGTGGTTCAGACCGAGGGAATAGCCCGCGCGATTGGTGTAGGAATCGCGTAACCCCGAGGCTAGGAGGGGAGTGCGGCAAGCGCGGTCGATCACGCCGGCCGGCGTACCCGGGCGCATAAGCGCAATAGCCTCGTCTTGGATGCGGATGATTGTGTCGGCTGCCCTTTGCTGCTCAGCGCTCGGCGAACCGACAATGGCGGTGCGCATGATACGGGCCCAGTATCTTTGATGGTACCCATTGAGCTCAAAATAGACAGGGTCGCCTAGTTCCAAGACCCTGTCTGAACCGCCTCCGTGGATGAGTTTCGTCCGCTCCCCAGACGTGATGATGCCGCCATGGGCTGCTCCTCCAGCATTCATCTGAGCGATATACACGGCGCCAGCAACCTCTCGCTCCCTGACGCCAGGCGCGATGGTGTTGATACCGGCTCGCATGGCCGCCTCAGCTTGGAGAGCAGCACCGCGCAAATATTCAATCTCTTGCGGTGATTTGATCAAGCGCAGGTGGTCAACGATACGAGGTTCTGGAACCAATGTTGCCTTCGGCAGCAGCGCCTGCAGCATCTTCCATCGTTCCACCGTCAAGAACCATGAGTGTTCATCCACACCGACGCGCCCACCTGCGAACCCGAGATCATCGAGGGCTCTGCGCGACGCGTCGAGCCAAACGGGCAGAGGATCAGCAGCGTCCGCGTAGACTGTGTGGCTCTTGACCCAGGATGTGCTGTGCGCCGTCGGCACCTCCACGTCCCGCACAATAAGCACAGGGTCGCCCTGGCTGGGAACCGCTAAGGCGTGATATGAAAAGTAACCGATCTGATCGAGACCGCTCAGATAATTGATATTTTCCGGTTGGTGAAGGAGAATAACAGGGAGGTCATGCTTTCGCATTTCCTCCTGAGTGCGCTTAAGGCGCGCTCGGTATTCCTCGGCAGAAAAGTCCAAAGTCAGAGTTGCAGTTTCAGCCACAGTGTTAGTCTCCTTCATTTCTTCACTGCTTCTTGCAGCGTAATGTTTCGGTCCCCCGCTCGGCGCACGAATCCGATCCCGCCGTAAACAATGACGGTGAGCGCGATCAGAAGACTTGAAACCGCAGCAATCGTGGGGGTGATCTCTTCCCGAATTCCCGACCACATCTTGATCGGGAGGGTCATAGTGTTTGGTCCGCTCAGGAACAGGGAGAAAATGAATTCGTCGAATGATCCCAAGAAGGCAAAGAACCCAGCCACGATCAACGCCGGACGAATAAGCGGGAGCACAATCAGCCAAATCGTAACGATGCGTGGAGCCCCCAGACTCGCGGCAGCATGTTCAAGGCGCACGTTTTGGGCCTGTAGGCTCGCGGCGACAATGATCACCACCAGCGGGACGGCGCCGATACTGTGCGCTATGACCAGTCCGGCAGACGTATTGACGAGATGCAGTCGTGCAAAGAGGAAATAGACTGCTAACGCACTAATGATCCCAGGCACGATCATCGGCGCGAGCAAGAGCTGGTAGCCGATGCGGCGCATTCGCGGACTGCCCCGCACGATGGCCATCGCCGCAGCTGTTCCTATGGCGAGGCTAATGAGCGCCGTCGGCACGCCAACAGCTAGGCTTTGCAACGTCGCCGCAGTCCACGATCCGCTGGTTAAATAAGCTTCATACCACTGCAATGAGAAGCCTGGAGGAGGAAAGTCTAGGAAGCGGGAAGAGCTGAACGATATTGGGACGATGATAAGGATCGGACTAATGAGGAACATAGCCACCGCCAATCCGACGCCATAAAACACCGTTTTTCCAGCGGCCGCGCCCACATAATTCCAACCCCTTTGTACCACGGCGGGGACTTGACCGCCGAGAGCGCGTATGACCTTGGTAAGCGCGTCGATGAACTGAACGTAGGCACTTGTTGAACGAGTTGCAGTTGAGCCCGTTGAAAGACCAGCTCCGTGTTGCGAAGCCAGGAGCCGTTCGGTACCGACAAAGTGGTTTGAGATGGTATATAGAACTAGTGTGATCGCGAGCAGCACGGTAGCGGCCGTGGCCGCAAGCGGCCAATTAAGTGTCTCGTTCGCATAAGTGTTAATCTGCATAGGCAGTAAGACTGTATTGGGGCCCCCAAGTAGCGCGGGCGTGAGGTAGAACCCAAGTGCGAACACGAAGACCAGGAGCCCGACCGCGATCACGCCCGGCGCGCTCAAAGGAAGGAAGACACGCAAGAAGTTTTGGGCCGCGGAGGCTCCTAGCGAGGCGGCAGCGCGCGTCAGATTGGACGGGATGCCTCTCATCACGCTGGTGAGCACCAGCACGGTAAACGGCATGAGGATGTAGACCATCGCGACTAGTACGCTGAACTGATTATAGATGAGATTGACAGGTCGTTCGGTCAGGCCAAGCGCCAGTAATAGCTGATTGACGACACCAAATCGTCCGAGGAGTACCATCCAAGCGTAGGTACGCACGAGATAACTCGTAAAAAAGGGCAACACCACTGCAAGCAGTAGCACGCCGGCGATCCACGGACGGGCTGAGACGATCCAATACGCTAGCGGATATCCCAGCAGAAGGCAGATCAGGGTAACTTCGATCGCGAGCGCGAACGTGCGGGAGAGAATGATCCAGTTCGTCGGGTTACCCAAGAACTCATGAAAGTGCGCCAAGGTGGGGCCCGGATCGAACAGGCTGAGAGAGAGGACGCCCGCGAGCGGAACGAAGAAAAATAGCCCGAGCAACAGCGCCGCCGGAGCAAGCAACAACGAAGCTTCGCGATTGTGGAGCGGCCATGCAATGGCCTCTCTTAACCTATGGTACAGAGTACCCATCTAACGCACCAGCCATTTGGTCCAGCGCTCGATGAGCACTTCGGCATTGGTTTTTCCGAATGCCGATTGGGCTCCCCAAAATGCTAGGTTTGTGAAGAATTGTTTCTCCAGGTTCGCAGGCGCCGTGGGCAGCTGGGGAGCGATCTTCGGGTCGATGTACTTGAAGGCAGCTCGATTGAACGGACCGTAAAAGATCAGGTTGTTCAGGCGCGCTTGGGCCTGCGCGGTTGCCTGGTAAGCCACAAACCGCATGGCCGCGGCCCGGTTCTTTGTGCCCTTCGGTACGACCCAGTAGAGCGGGTTAAGCTGCCCTTCGTTCCATTGGTAATCAACACCAGCGCTCTGGTTCTTGAGGACTTGCACGCGGCCATTCCACACCGACGATATCGCGACCTGGCGGTCAGACAGGAGCTGACCTGGTTCGGCCCCGACTGTCCAAAATTTCGTTATGTGCGGTTTGATGCGCTCGAGCGACGCGAATGCTTTGTCAAAGTCGATGGGGTACAGCTCTGCCTTTGGTACCCCGGCAGCCAACAACGCAAATTCAACCGTGGCAGGAGCTGCGCTCTGAAGCGACCGTGGCCCCGGAAACTTGCTGGCATCCCAAAACGCCGCCCATGAGCTCGGGCGGGGCTTGTTGGCTGGGTACTCGGCGGTCGAAAAGCCCATCACGCTGCTGTAGACGTATGACCCCACCGCGTATTTCGTCTTCGCTTCAGGCACAAGATTGTCCAGCGTTTCCTTGTCGAACGCCTCGTAATCAATTTCTTCTACGTACCTGGCCGAATCCGGTCTAAACGCGGGGGACGCCAGCTCCAACACATCCCACTGGACGTTGTTGCTGTCGACCTGAGCCTTTAGTCTCGCCTCGTCGGCTGGAGACACATACGTCACCTTAATGCCCGTCTCGTTCTGGAAAGGCTCAATAACGGCCTTGCGGAAGGCCTCCTCATACGACCCCCCACCGGAAACCACGACTAGCGTTGACGCTTGCGCCTTCAAAATCCCCGGAGAGCCTAGCGTGAACGCTGCCCCACCCGCTGCGGTGCTCAAGCGCTTGAGCGCCTGCCGTCGGGACAACCGACTTGGGTAGTACGTCATGAACTCTCTCCCTTATGAAGGCAGGATTGACATGCGATTTGGAGCCGTGGTGACGGGCGACAGAGCCGGCCGGGCCTCGTGGTCCTCGACAACACCTTGGCTTGCGGATTTCGCCTCCTCGCAAAGAAGTCGCCCATCACGCGCGTCCCACCCAATTCTCACCAGCTCGTTGACTTGTAATCGCGGGGAGCAGGCATGGCGCGGCGCCGCCACAGTGAGAAGCACCGATGGAGCAGCGCGCAAGCGGACACGACATTTGACGACATTTCCGCAGTAGACAGCCTCTTCGACTACGCCATCGAATTCGTTGTCAGCGCGCGCGCCAGCGCCAAGAGGAACAATCTTCTCGGGTCGAATCATGAGGGTCACCGCACCCGGGTCACATTGGAAACCCTGCCACGTCGAACGAACCTGCAGGCCAGCGACATCGAGGACCGCACCTTGCCCCCCTTTTTCAACGAGATGAGCATCGAGGAAATTGGATTCACCAATGAAGCTCGCAACAAAGCGGGTTCGCGGCGTCTCATATATTTCTTCTGGCGTCCCGATCTGTTCGACCCTCCCCTCATTCATCACCACGATCCGATCGGACATTGTGAGCGCTTCGCCCTGGTCGTGCGTGACGAAGACTACTGTTGTCCCGAGAGATTTCTGCAGACGCTTCAATTCGAGCTGCATGTGCTCTCGAAGCTGCTTGTCGAGCGCAGCGAGCGGTTCATCCATAAGAATTACACCTGGACGGAACACAAGCGCACGGGCTAATGCAACGCGCTGCTGCTGGCCACCAGACAGCTCATGAGGCATGCGCCCCTCGTAATGACTGAGCTGAACAAGATTGAGCGCTTCGGCGACACCGGCAAGAAGCTCGGGGCCGGACAATCCGCGCATTTTCAGGGCAAATGCCACGTTTTCGAAAACGGAGAGATGGGGAAACAAGGCGTAGTTTTGGAACACGACCCCGATATTGCGCCTGTGCACTGGCAGCCCAGTTACGGAACGAGCACCGATAGAGATCTCGCCAGCGGTTGGGGTCTCGAAACCTGCAACCATCATCAATGTCGTCGTTTTGCCGGAGCCGCTCGGCCCAAGAAACGAGACGAACTCGCCAGCCCCGACCTCAACCGAGACATTATCAACCGCTTGCACGCCGCCGTACTGCTTACAAAGTCGCTCCAATCGCAGCGGCTCGCCGGACATACTCTCCTCCCAAGGCCATTGCAAATAATGCAATTGTGTTGCATAAAGTGACAGGTGTATGAACGCCTGTCAAGCGAAGCAAGGGTATTTCGATGAATTCTGCCAAACGTCCCCCAAGCGACCGAACCGTCGGAGAGGTTACGACCGTCCAGCGCGCGTTGAATTTGCTAAGGGTTGTCGGTGCGAGTGAAAAGCCGATCGGCGTGAACGAGATTGCGCGCCGGCTAGGAAAGCATGTCAGTGCCGTTTCCAGGACACTGGCGACTCTTGAACACAATCGATTTGTCGAGCGCGACGAAGAGACTGGCCGGTTTGTGCTCGGAGTTGAGCTTATCGCGCTCGCGAGCAGGCTTCTTTCTGAACTCGATGTGGTCAGGGTAGCGCGACCCTATCTCGAAGAACTTGCCGAGAGCACAAGGGAAACGGCCTCGCTCAGTCTTTGGAACAAGACAGAGGCAATCAACATCGAGCATGTACTTGGCCCCGGGTCGATAAAGCACGTCGCAGCACCCGGGCGTCGCAACCCGGCCCACTGTACGGCTACTGGAAAAGCCATACTGTCGCAAATGCCCAGCACCACTCTGGAAGAGGTTTTGGCGCTCGGCCTTGAATCCTATACGGACCGTACGATCACTGATGCGAGCGCGCTTGAACGCGAGCTGTGCAGCATTCGCGAGAGAGGATACGCGCTCAACGTTGGAGAGTTCATTCCCGAGATTGCCTCGATCGCGGCAGTCGTTCTCGACCGGAGGGGACGAGTTGCGGCCGCAATTGCGATCACGATGCCGGTATTTCATTTTAGTCAGCAAAGCGAACGGCAGCTGGCGCCTCTTGTCGTGAATGCGGCGGCGACTGTCTCGCAGCGTCTAGGATATCGTGGTGCACATCCGGTATCATCGGCCACCTCCGAACTTGCGTAGGTGCGAGGACCAATTTCGCTATCGTAGTAGCCGATCGCGAACACACGCACGGCGACGGGCGGTCTGAGGAGGAGATCACCAAGCTCCCCAATACTGTGACCGGACCGTCTTCAAGGTAGGGCCTGTCTTCAGTTTGGGGATTCCCAAGTCACGATTGGGTGATTCATGGGTGGTCGGCTTTTGGAGAGCCGGCCGATGCGACGCTACGCATTCGCGAGCAGCGGGATCGGATCAAAGATTTTCTGCCGGGACGCGAGGCCATGTTGGCGGTACCGCAGCCGACAATCGATTCTTCGTCGATGCAGTTCTGTACCGATACCTGGCTGGAATCCCTTGGCGCGATCTGCCAGAGCCTTTCGGGAACTGGAAGGTCGCCTATCCGCGTTTCAGCCGACGGGCGAAGAGTGGCGTTTTCGAGCATCAAGCTGTTGGCGAGTGATCACGACAACGAATAGGATAATGATTGACGCCACGATCGTGCGTGCTCATCAACACAGTGCCGGCGCGCAAAAAAAACGGCGACCAAGCGATCGGCCGGTCGCGCCGTGGACTGAGCACTAAAATTTACGCCCTCGTCGATGCGCTGGGCAATCCCGTGGAGTTGATGCTTTCGCCAGGACAAGCCGGCGATCTCACCTGTGCAGAGCCTCGGCTTGAGAATTTCGATCCGGACATGGCCTAAGACGCTGACGTCTTCATCAAAGCACTCGCCGAGAGGCAAATCACCCCAGTCATTCCGTCCCACCCCGACGGCGCATTCCATCCCCGCGTGATTTCGCCCTCTATTGCAAGCGCAACCTCATCGACCGCTTCTTCAACAAACGTCGCAGCACGTTAACGACAAGCTCGCCAGAAATCTTCTCGGTGGCGTCCACCTGGCCTCGACTATCATCCTGCTCAGCTGAAAACAGGCTCTAGCGCGTGAGAGTGGTCCCGGCGCGCTGCAGCACATTCGCGCAGGAGACTGCCTCCAACCGGGAAACCACGGGACCATCACAGAGTTAGAGTGCTCTACGCTGCCCGCGTTCTCAGATAGGAAAGACAGAAAGCTACGAACTGTACGCAAAGTGTCCAGAGTAGTCGCATGCTGCCGTGGGAATAGAACGTTTGGCGCGACAGAAGAGGAGCGGGAGTCAGCTATTACCGTCAACCGTCGCAGAACGAAGAATATGGTCCCCGAATCCGCGGAAAAGCTCTGAGCCTTCTGTAGGCCGTCCGAGTGTCTCAACGAAGCAGCAAAGCGTTCCCGACCTTCGACTGGGTCCTTGCTGAGCTCGTTAGCAAGTGGAAGCCCTGGAACGGGGCAGGGATCAATCGACTTTTAAATCTTGCATGCTCAATGACAAAAGCTAGAGCAGCTCGACGCCCGGAAACGGCAAAAACTGAACCGCCCCGGGTTTGCCGGAGTCCAACTACTGAGAGGATGAAGCCATGACAAGCAAGACGACGAACAAGTTTTCTCCCAAGGTCCGAAGCCGTGCGGTTCGGTGGTTCTGGATCAGGCGGGCGAGCACCCATGGTTGGGCCGCAGTGACTTCGAGCGACTCCGGGTTGACGTCGGATCATTCCATTTCGTTCGAGGGTGACGACCATCTGGTTGACCGAAGGCGGGCTGACGCGGAAGTGGTGCTGCATGTCGGTTTCGGCTGGAGGCCGGCGGACCATGTGCGAATAGACGTAAATGCAAGCCAGATACTGGCCTTGCTAGTCGGTGAAGCTTTGCCGGCCCGTATGACGGCCGTCGCCTGATTTTTGACTCATCTGCCGATCCGCCCGGGCTTCCGACAAAGGAGGCTGCAATGAATGTACGGTATCGGGCCGAGTTGAGCCAAGCCGAACGCGAATGAACTCACCGCGATGTTGAGCAAAGCCAAGCGCGCCGTTCGCAAGCTCAGCGGGTGCAGATTCTGCTGACGGCCAATGCCGGGCGCAGCGACGAGGAGATTGCTTGGGCCGGTGGCAGTGAGCTGCTCCACCGTATACCGGACCACGCGGCGTTTCGTGGAAGGCGATCTGGAACGGGCGCTAAGCGAGGAGCCACGTCCTGGAGCTGAGCGCAAGCTCACCGGCAAGGAGGAAGGCCTGCTGGTGGCAACGGCCTGCGCGCCCCCTCCGCAGGGCCGCGCGCGGTGGACCCTGGACTTACGGGCCGATGCCATGGTCACGCTTACCAATCACGCCAGCCTATCAGGCGAGAGCGTTCGCCGACGGCAAGCCGAAAGCGGCCTTAAGCCCTGGCGCAAGGACATGTGGTGCATTCCGCGTCACACGACGAATATGTCCCCTGCATCGAAGACGGTCTCGACCCGAAATACCTGATGCGAAGCGCCCGGTGGTTTGCTTCGATGAAAGCCGGGTCCAGCTCATCGGCGAGGTGCGCAAGCCCATCCCACCCGAGCCGGGGCAACTCGAACGCTTCGACTACGAGTACCGCCGCACCGTTACCGTCAATCTCTTCGTCGACGTCAATCAGCCGTGGCGCAAGGTCAAGCTCACGGAGCGGCGCACCGCCGAAGATTCGCCCGATGCAGGCGCGAACTCGTCGATGTTCATTATCCCGACGCCGAGTGCATCCGCGTCGTGCAGGACAACCTGTCGACCCACTTGGCCGGCGCCCTCTATCAAGCTTTCCCGACCACCTAAGCCAAACGCATTCTGCGCCGCCTTGAGTTCCAGTATACCCCAAAACACGCCACGACCAGCCCCCGATTATGAATTCAGCAGATCGAGGATGTATCTGACGGTGAGCTTCGTCGTCGGGATGATGACCTCATCGGACGCTCCGAATGTGGGCGTATGCAGTTGCGACTCGTTACCCGGTGCGCGACTGCCAAACATGAAGTAGATCGACGGCACGCATGCCGAGTAGAAGCCGAAATCGTCGCTGCCCGTTCCCCGCTTCATCTCAATGAAGGAGTCGTCGCCCGTCATTTCCTGGACAACCCGCCGAAACCGCTTTACCATTTCAACATCGTTAGTGATGGCGGGCTCGCCCTTGTGAATGATACACTCGGCCCGACCGCGGTGCATTGCAGTGACGCCTTCCGCCACTTCGCGCACTCGCTGGCACAGCAGCGCGCGGCGTTCCGAGCTGTGGGTCCTGATCGTCCCCTCCATCACGACCGATGGGCAGATGATGTTGGTGGCCATGCCGCCCTGGATAGTGCCGATGGTGACAATTGCGGCGTCATCGGGTGGCATTTCGCGCGATACCACCTTCTGCACCTCGTTGATGAAGGCGCCGGCGATGGCGATGGCGTCGACGCCCTGGTGCGGCGATGCGCCGTGCGCCATCTTGCCCTCGATCGTAAGCTTGAACTGGTCGGCGGATTGGGTCACCGCGCCTTCGGCAGCGCCAAACTTGCCAGCAAGTGTTCCGGGACTGACGTGGAAGCCGACGGCGCGATGGAAGCCATCCAACAAGTTTTCCTCGATCACTGTGCGTCCGCCGAGCGGCTCCGCTTCCTCGGCCGGCTGGAAGAAGACGCGCACCTTGCCCGCGAAATTGTTACGCATGCGGTGGAAGGCAAGCGCAGTGCCCAGCGCGATCGAACCATGCATGTCGTGACCGCAGGCATGCATGACGCCGTTGACCCGCGAGCGATACGGCAGGTCTTCGCGCGTCTCCTGGATTGGCAGCGCATCGATGTCGCCCCGCACCGCGATCGACCGCTTGGGACCCGAACCGGTGCCTTCGATGTCGCAATACAGCCCGGTTCTGTGGAAATCCTTGGCGCTATTGAGTCCGAAGCGTTGCAATACGTCTCGGATACGCTGCTGGGTCTTCCATTCTGCATTGGACAACTCAGGCTCGCTATGCATGGCATGCCGCAGCTCGATCAGCGCGTCGCTCTCGGGATCCGATAGAAAGCTGGTACTGAGTGCGTTCATCGGCTTGAACCTTTTCACATCCGCGCTGCCTAACCAGGCCTGCCACCACAAGAAAAGCTACACACCTTTAAGATAGGAGAAGAAAGGCGGAATAGCTGCCAAATGGCTAAAGTGAACATACCCGCAAGCGACCAACGCGCCTTCTTCACCGGCCCGACGGCTACGTTTTCGTATCGCCGGGCAGCGTTCAAGTCAGGCCCTAGGGACCCTCTGGGATCAGGCCGCAGCCTGTTCGATCGGGGAGAATGGCAGGCCGAGGCTCTCGGCCACGGCCTTACAAGTGAGCCGTCCCCGATAGACATTCAGACCTGCGCGCAGATGCGGATTTTCGAGCACAGCCGCAAATCCCTTGTTAGCGAGGGCCAAGCCAAATGGAAGCGTGGCGTTATTCAGCGCTTGGCTTGAGGTCAGCGGGACAGCCCCAGGCATATTGGCGACGCAGTAATGAATGACGCCATCTACCTCGTAAGTTGGAGCCGCGTGCGTCGTCGGACGCGAAGTCTCGAAGCATCCGCCCTGATCAATAGCTACATCCACGATCACGGAGCCTTTGCGCATCGAGCTCAACATGCCGCGACTGACAAGTTTCGGCGCGCTCGCGCCAGGAACGAGAACCGCGCCAATGACGACGTCCGCCGCGAATACCTCCTCTTCAACAGAGTCAATTGTCGAGAATCTGGTACGAACCCGCCCCTCGAACAGTTCATCCAGCTCGCGAAGCCGGGGTATCGAACGGTCGAGCATCGTGACGTCGGCGCCCAAGCCCGCCGCCATCCGTGCAGCGTGCGTGCCGACAACGCCGCCTCCGACTACCACGATACGAGCCGGTTGGACACCGGGCACCCCACCGATCAACAGTCCCCGACCGCCCGCATAACGTTTCAACGCCGCACCGGCTGCTTCAATCGCGAGCCTGCCCGCGACCTCGCTCATCGGCGCAAGCAGCGGAAGCCCACCACGCGCATCAGTAACGGTTTCGTAGGCAATTGCGGTGCACCCAGACTTCATAAGACCCTTCGCCTGCTCCAGGTCTGGCGCCAGATGAAGATACGTGAAGAGGATCTGGTTCTCTCGGAGCTGCGTCCATTCCGAAGGCTGGGGCTCCTTGACCTTTATGATCATCTCGCTCCATGTGAACACCTCGCGAGCAGAGCCTGCAATCGTTGCGCCAGCCTTGCGATAATTTTCATCAGTAGCGCCGATGCCAACGCCGGCGTTGGTCTCGACCAGCACGCCGTGGCCGGCGGCTACGTATTCGCGGACGGCTCCCGGCGTAAGACCCACGCGGTATTCGTGGGACTTGATTTCCTTGGGAACACCGATCTTCATTTGCGATCTCCTTGAGGCTGCTTTTAATCGGAAAAGCAGTTCGGCCTGCCACGTAGATGGCCAAATCTCAGGGAAATTCACCAATCTTTCGGGTAATCATGCAGGATTCCAAACGGATAAAAGTTTGAGATCTAGAGGAAGCCTAAAGCCTCACAACTTAGCAAAGACCGCAGAATCAATCCGGCCAGCCCCGGCTTGTCGAGGTTGCAGCTAACCTGGGCCCAGCATACTTGGATGCAAGTTTTCCGGGCAGCCCGCTCAGAACGCGTTCGTTCGCCTTATCAATCACCGAGGACACCGTGTGGTCATCCGCGCTGCATCGAGCCTTTCAAAAACTCGCCGACCGGCTCGCCGAAAGCACAGATCGTGACTCTGCCCAGCAGGGCATGGCAGATATCGCTGAGGCGCTGAATCTATCTTACTTCGCCTATCTTGTGCTCTCCGATAAGCCGGGCGGCCCTCCAAACCTAATCTCGACGTATCCACAATCGTGGACAGCACACTACCTTCGACACAAGTATGAATCCGTTGATCCCGTGGTGCGTCGGGCAATCCGAGATAGTCAGCCATTTAAATGGGGGCTGGAATTTGGCCCGCCCATCCGATCGGAACGGGAGCGCGAGTTATTTGAAGAGGCTGCTAAATTCGGCATCCGTTATGGATTCACACTTCCAATCCACCATGACAACGGTCCGCTCGCCGCGCTGAGCTTTGCGACCGACGACCGTCGCACCAATTTTGAGCGCTCGGTACTCAAACATGCCCAGAACCTGCGACTAATCGCTACGTTCTTCCATGCACATGCAAGGCGTTTCTGGACCGCCGATCGCATGGTTGGCGGTGTGGTGCTGTCTCCCCGAGAGCTCGAATGCCTTGAATGGTCTTCGCGCGGCAAATCTGCTGGCGACATCGGGATTATTCTCGGCATGTCCGAGCGTACCGCGTGCTTTCACCTGGATAACGCCCGAGCGAAGCTCGGCGTTGGCTCGCTTCGTCAAGCCGTCGTCCTATTGACCGAGGCAAAGTTTCGAAGATAGAGCGCCGCCTCGCCATAGACACCTGTGTGACTGCACAGGATGCGCCAGCCTCGACTTCTCTGCTTCGTTTGACGAGCAAAGCAGGGAGGCAAGAATGATGCAGCTCATCACCCCAGATTATTACGGCGAGTTCCTCGATGATCTCGCCGAGATGCATCGGCTGAGGTATCGTGTTTTCAAACAGCGCCTGGAATGGGACGTCGGGGTCAGCGGCGACATGGAGGTCGACGAGTTTGATGTCCTTCGGCCGGTGCATCTACTGAACCGCTCAAGCAATGCATGTCTTCAGGGTTGCGTCCGGCTTCTGCCTTCAACCGGCCCAACCATGTTGAGAGACACCTTCCCAATCCTTCTGGACGGGCAGCCCGCGCCACGAGGCGATCGGATCTGGGAGAGCAGCCGATTTGCGCTCGATGTTCCGTCGGATGCACCGAAGGCTAAGGGCGGACTTGCTGCTGCCACTTACGAGTTGTTTGCGGGCATGATTGAGTTCGGCCTTTCCATCGAGTTGACCGAAATCGTCACTGTCACCGACGCCCGAATGGAGCGCATTCTTCGGCGCGCAGGCTGGCCCCTCCGCCCGATCGGAAAAGCTCGTCCTCTCGGAAACACCACGGCCATTGCTGGATACCTCGAGGTCTCGCCCGATGCGTTGCATCGCATCCGCAAAGCGGGACACATCTCAGGTCCGGTGCTCTGGGCGCCAGTCATCCGAGCGGCCGCCTAGGATCTGGAAGCAAGTACAATCGGGGCATCGCTGCACATTGGAGCGGAAAACCTATCTGCTTAAGACTTACGATGCACAAACCACGTCGATCAAGACCCTCCCTTCATGCCAGCAAGGCGATCGAGCTGAAACACCTGAGATCGGCTGTTGCTGCGGCCGATTGCGGCAGCTTCCGCGGAGCCGCGGAGTTGTTGAGGTCGCAACAATCGAGTCTCAGCCGAAGAATCGATGAAATCGAGCACCACTTGGGCATCGCAATCTTCGAGCGCTATAGCGGAGGCGTGCGACCGACGCAGGCCGGCCGCGACGTGCTTCGCCTGGCCAGGAGCATTCTGGAAGAATTCGACGCGCTCCTCGCCACCGCGATATCTGTCCATAACAGCGAAACCGGCCGTCTGACCGTCGGCTTCTGCACCTCACTTTCGGCAGGCAATCTGCAAACCTCGCTACTCGCGTTCAAAGAGCGATTCCCGCAGATCGAACTTGTGACGGTCGAACGATCACGGACGCGTTTGGCCGCGGCGCTTCGAAACGGCGCGCTCGATGTGCTGATCGTGACAGGGAGGCTCCCATTGTTGAACACCGAAGAAATGCCGCTTTGGAGCGAGCGTGTTCTGGTGGCCTTGCCCCATGATCATCCGCTCGCCATGCGAGAGACTGTGTGCTGGGCTGAGCTGCGCGGCGAAACAGTGCTACTCAGCCACTATGACCCGGGAAAGGAGCTCGAAGATCTTCTGATTTCCAAGCTCCTCTCGCCCGAGGATCGCCCCAAGATCGAGCGCCACGACGTCAGTCGTGGCATCATCAAGAGTCTAATCAGCATGAGCACGGGCTTAAGCCTGGTGCTCGAGTCCGATATGGGGGCAAATTCTGCGGGCCTTGTGTACCGAGAGCTACGCGATGGCGATGGGCCCAGCCGCTTCGACTTTTCGGCCTCTTGGCGCCCCGACAATGAAAACCCGGCCCTGCGGGAATTCCTGAAGCTGCTCACAGCGCGCTACCGTTCGCCTCCGATTGGAGGCTGACGAGCTCGGCGAGCTTTCCGAAAGCTCCTGTCCGCAGCCATGAACCGCGCCAGCATGGGTGCAATGAGTTTGGATGGATCCTGGATTGGCTGGCCGGTCTCCTGGGCGAGGATTTCAGCGTAGGACACTAGATCGCGGTGCACGCTCGCAGGTAGTTCGTGTGTCACCTTGATGGGTTTATCGTCTTCGATGGCTCCGAGTTTGAGTTTTGACATCGTCCTCATCCTCTGTACGGTTCGAGCACCAGGTCACGGTTGACGATCACCCGCAGGGGAAATCCCGGACGAATCGTCAAGGTCGGCTGGATGTTGAGATTGCGGCGGACCACCTGCTGGCCCGTCTGGTTCATCGAGTCCCCCGCCCCGCGGCGGAGCGCAGCGATGAGGTCGCTGTTGGTACTACCCGTATCCGATCCGGAATTCACCTCGGTGCCGACGGCGAGCAGCGTCGACAGCGCAGCGGCCCCCAACAGCTCTTTCCAATGGTTGTCGACCTCATCCTCAAGCCCAGAGTAGCCCGCGACGTCCGCGCCCGGCTGCCGCTCCAGGACGATCGACCGTCCATTTGGCATGATGAGGCGCGTCCACACCAGGAGCACGCGCGATTGGCCAAATGCGACTTGGCTATCATACGTCCCGATCAGCCGGGCTCCTTGCGGAATAAGGCGAGCTCGCCCGGTAGGGGAATCGTATACCGCTTCTGTGACTTGGGCCGTGATCTGCCCAGGCAGATCGGACCGAATCCCCGTGATAAGAGCGGCCGGAATGACCGTTCCGGCCTGGACCACAAAGGGAGAGACCGGTCTTGCCAAGCGATCGGGGCTGGTGGTTCGACGGTCAACGGAAGCACTGACGAACGCAAGTTTTCGATCCTGGCCATTCTGGGCAAATGCTTCGTCAGATGATGGCGCTGCATTTGATGGGGCGTCACTTGGCGATGTGACAGGGGCCTGTGCGCGGACGTTCGTGCTGGCAAACACCTTGCTGGTGCGTGCCGCCTCGCTCTCCTGATTGACCCGCTGCTGTTCAGCGTCAACACCGAGCGGGCTCGGCGTCGAAGAGCCCTGTGCTGCAACGATCGGCCGACCAAGATCGCCGGGTAAAGGTGGTCCAAGACGCGGCACCTCCTTCGGGATCTCAGTGTAATCCTTCGGCAAGTTTGCAAGCTGATCGGCGACATTGTGGTGATCGGTCGCGTAAAGCTCCTCGGCGGCCGGGGCACGTGATCGCTTCTCCTGCAGAGCCCAGAACACCGCACCAGAGATGAGCACCAGAAAAAGGGCGCTGCCACCCGCAAGCACCTTGCGCGATAGGCGCGTAACTTGCGTCCGTTCCGGCCGGAGCCGAAGGGTTTCGGCGATATCTTCCGGCGGCTTAACCCGGGGAGCGTCCTTGGGTGTGTCATTCGGCCGGCCAGTCTCTGTCACAGCGATCTCCCGTCGGTTCGGACGATTCTGACCTTCTGCTGGTGCTCCTCGCCCAGCCTCAGTTCCGCGGCCGCGAACAGCCGGTCGACGATCAGCACATTGCCGTAAGCGCGATAGTTGACGAGCTCGGTCTTGCCATCGAGCCCGATCACGAACAGCGGCGGCATCTCGCCCTGGCCGACGCCGGGCGAAAACTCGATGTAGACCTTGCGGCCATCGTCATAGGCATTGACAGGACGCCACGGCGGGCTGTCTCCCTCGATGGCGTAGCGGTAACGGCGCTGCGCCTGGTCCGGGATGACGGGTGTGGGCGGCAGAGCTCGACCACGCGCGGCCCGATCCTCCGGATAGAACCACGCGACCTGTGGCATGTAGGGCTTTTCCCGGGAGCGCAGTTCCATCAGGTAAGTGCGGCGATCGGTGTTGATGACGAGATTGGTCTCAATCGCCGGACGTGTCGGCTTCACCATGATGTGCACACGTCGCGTGTCGCCGCTGCCGCTCTCGGTGTCGCCGACCACCCAGCGGGCGGTGTCACCGGCGGCGACCGGTCCCGAGCCGATCAGCTGCTCGCCGGGCTCCAGCGCAATGTCCGTGATCTGCCCCGGCGCGGCATAGATTTGATAAAGAGCGCCCGGACTATACGCAAACACCTGTACCGCATTGAAGTAGCCAGCCTTTCGCGGCTGCACACGTGCGGCGTCATTCGCGATCTCAATCCGTTCGACGGGTTCTTTGGCTTCCGCGTTCCTGCCGCCGCGCGCCGCCTTCCAGGCCGGCGGGACATGCAGCGGGCGCGGCCGATCGTCGGCGAGCGCCGGCAGATCTGGAGCTGGCGGGACATCGCTATCGTAACTGATTTGCGGCGGCTTGAACGTGGTGCACCCGCCAAGCGTGGCCACACCAATAACGAGAGCCAGAGCCAGGCTCGGGCGGCCCCTCTGTGACGCAATAACGAGACCTGACGGCATTGCTAACCCAGCTCCTTCGACCAGTTGATGGCGTTGACGTAAATGCCAAGCGGATTCTTGCGCAGGCGATCGAGATCGCGAGGCATCTCAACGATGATGCTGACAATCGCGCTCCACCGCTCGGTTGCGGCCAGCTGACCGTTGTCGTAGCGCCGCTCCACCCAGGCCAGGCGAAAGCTCTCAGGGGACGCCCGAATGACGCTCGAGACCTCGATCGCAATTTGCGTCTTGCCGAGCTTGGCGAAGGGATCGTTGTTGCGGGCGTAGTCATTCAGTGCGGCCGCGCCGCGATCGGTTGTAAAGTCGTAGGCGCGGAGCCAGTTTTCGCGAAGGACGATGGCGTCCATCGGCAGGCCGCGCACATGCTCGATGAAGCGCGCCAGGTGAAAGGCTACTTGCGGGTCGGTCGGTTGATAGCTGGCGTTTGCCGGAGCAACTGCCTTGGCTTCGCCCAACTGATCAACCTCAACCACCCAGGGCGTGATCGTCCCGTGAGCGGATTGCCAGACCAGGGCGCCGGCGAAACCAGCGGATAAGAAGAGGGAGCCAAAGGCCATCAGGCGCCAGTTCTTGGCCTGCACGCGCGCAGACCCAATGCGGTCATCCCAGACCTGAGATGCGCGTTGATAGGGGGTGACGGCTTCCGGCGTGCGGCCATAGTGAACGGCCGATCGTTTGAACATTGTTTGACCTCAAGAGATGGCGGGGAACCGAATTAGAAAGAAAGGAGGCGTCAGTGATCCTCTTGCGAGAGGTCGACAGATCCGCCGCCACCGCCGTGATCACCCGAACGGATCGCGTGGGTTGCCGCTGATGCGCCATGACTGATCGTCTGTGCCCTCTTCATGCGCCGAACCCAGGCGGGCGCACTGTCGGAAGCTCTCGAGGAATCCCCTTCCCCCTTACCGGCATCGCTCGCCGGTCCACCAAGACCAGCTGCGACCGAACGCAAGGGACTTGCAGCACCGGACGCGCTCGCCTCGGAGCCGGACTGACTCCCCGCGCGAAACACGCTCATGGTGCCGCTTGCAATCGCGCTTCCACCGCGTGCGGCACCTGCAATCGCTCCGCCGGCAAGGCCGGCAGCGCCGGCCGCAAGGCCAGCGCCAGCCGCAACGACTCCACCGGCGGCAAGTCCCGTCCCGACGGCGCTACCTGCGCCGAGCTGCGGACCTCCGGAGACGATGCCATTGGCAATCCCAGGTCCGAAAATGCCGAGGCCCAACAAGGCGAGAGCGCCGAGCACCAGCGCCATCGCGTTCTCGATGGTCGGCTGATTGCCGCCGAAACCTGCCGTGAACTGCGAGAATAAGGTCGATCCGATGCCGACGATGACGGCGAGGACCAAAACCTTGATGCCGGAGGACATGACGTTGCCCAGCACCCGTTCGGCCGCAAAGGCGGTCTTGCCGAACAGACCGAAGGGGATCAGGACGAAACCTGCAAGCGTCGTCAGCTTGAACTCGATCAGCGTGACGAAGAGCTGGATGGCGAGAATAAAGAAGGCCAGCAGCACCACGATCCAGGCGAACAGCAGGACCGCGATCTGGACGAAATTTTCGAAAAAGCTGACATAGCCCATCAGCCCCGAGACGGAGTCAAGGATCGGACGGCCGGCATCGAGCCCCACTTGCGCGATTCGACCTGGCCGCAAGAAATCTGCCGATGAAAGGCTCGTGCCCGAGGCCTTGAGGCCAAGACCAGCAAAGCTCTCGAAGACGATGCGCGCGAGGCTGTTCCAATTGCCGATCAGGTAGGCAAAGACACCGACAAACAAGGTTTTCTTGACCAGCCGGGCAAGAATCTCCTCATCACTTCCGAGGGACCAGAACAGGCCCGCAAGCGTGAGGTCGATTGCAGCTAACGTCGTGGCGAGATAGCCGACTTCGCCCCCGACCAGGCCAAATCCGGAATCGATGTAGCGGGTGAAGGTTTCCAGAAACTGGTCGATGACGGAGGTGCCGCCCATTGCTCACTCGCTTTGGCTTGGAATGGAGGGTGAGAGAGAGGGGAGGCGGCTTTCGTCCTTACGCGGCACAGGCGAGGAAGATGGCGCCGTGCCCACCACGCTCAAACCGTTTACCGATCCGCTTTTCCCCAAGAACTGGCTGCGCCGTTCCGCCCAGATCCTCTGGCATTCGAGCAGAGCCTCTCGCTGCTCGTAGATGACGGTGCGGCATTGCTCGAGCTTTGCCGCCGTCGGATCGGGCTTCGCAGCGTGCGAGGCGGAAGATTGGGTCGCGCTTTCGTCGCCGCGCAGGCGAATGGCGCAGGCGGCGACGACCAGGACTGTGAGGCCAAGTGCCACCGCCATCGGCAGCCGTTCAAATCTGCTCTTCATCATCAGTGGAACATCTGCACGGTTGTCGATTGATAGCCCTGACCTTGGGTCAGAAAGCGCCGCAACTGCTCTCTCCCCTGATCCTGGGCACTTGCTCTTTGCGCAGCTTCGAGCGTTTGTGCGCGCCCCTGCGCGGCCACGGTCGCGGTGAGATCAGCAAGCTGCTGAGCTTGCAGTGCAAGGAGCTGGTTGCCGGCCTGACGTGCCTGCAGAGCACCAGACGCGCCCTGGCTCGCCGTGACCAGGGCCGACATCTGGGTGCGGTTGGTATCGAGATTGCCGACGACGGTCGCCTGCACCCGCATGGCGTCCTGCAGGCCGGCAACCGCATTCTGCCAGCGTGTCTGGGCATTGGCGACGAGAAGCCCATTGGACATGCTCGCGGATGTCGGCGCATAAGTTGTTGAGAACGCGCGATCGATCTGCTGGACATCGTAGGAAATGCGCTGCGCTTGACTGAGCAGCTGCTGGGTGCGCTGAATCGATTGCTCGAGCTGCTGCAAGGACGAGTACGGCAGGCTCGCCAGGTTCTTCGCCTGATTGATCAACATCTGCGCTTCGTTTTGCAGCGAGGTGATCTGGTTGTTGATCTGCTGCAGCTCGCGCGCGGCCGTCAGCACATTCTGCACGTAGTTGTTAGGATCGAACACGATCCACTGTGCCTTCCCTTCCCGGGCCCTTTGCGCCACGGCAATGGCGATGACACTCGCTACGAGGAGCGGACGGAGACGGTTCATGACAAGCCTCCTCCCTTGGCAAGCTGCGGAATGAGATTGCAGGCCCAGCCGAGGTCGCGCGCCTTGAGCCAGCCGGCGACGAAATCGTCTAGCCCGTGCTCCTCAAGAACCCGCTCGATGAGAGCCTGGTCGGTCTTGGAAGACGCGGCCGCAAAAGCCAGCGCGATCTCACCAAGGCCGAGCTCGAATAGCCGGTTGCCCCGGCGCGACTGGCAGTAGTAGTCGCGCTTTGGCGTCGCGCGGGCGAGAATCTCGATCTGCCGGTCATTTAGTCCAAAGCGCCGGTAGATGCCTAAGATCTGCGGCTCGATGGCGCGGTCATTGGGAAGAAGGATCCGGGTTGGACAGCTCTCGATGATGGCGGACGCGATTGCGGAACCGTCGATATCGGCCAGCGACTGGGTCGCAAACACGACGGAGACGTTCTTCTTGCGCAGCGTCTTCAGCCATTCGCGGAGTTTGCCGGCAAAATCGGCATCGTCCAGCGCAAGCCAGCCCTCATCGATGATGAGCAGGGTCGGACGGCCGTCGAACCGATCCTCAATCCGGTGGAACAAATAGGAAAGAACCGCCGGCGCGACACCGGTCCCGATCAACCCGTCGGTCTCAAAAACCTGGACGGAGCCCTCTCCCAGCCGCTCACCTTCCGCATCCAGCAGCCGCTCAAATGGACCGCCGAGGCAATAGGGTTGCAGCGCGCGCTTCAACGCATTGGATTGCAGAAGAACGGACAAGCCAGTGAGCGTCCGCTCCCCAACTGGCGCCGAGGCGAGCGAGGTCAAGGCCGACCAGACATGATCCTTGGTCTCGGGCGTGACCTCGATGCGCTCGCGCGCAAGGATCGATGCGATCCAATCGGCTGCCCAACCGCGTTCACCGGTCTCCTCGATCCGCGCAAGCGGCTGGAGCGCCACGAATTCTGCCGAGTCTCCACCAACGGCGCCGCCGAGATCATGCCAGTCGCCACCCATGGCGATCGCCGCCGCACGGATCGACCCACCGAAATCAAAGGCAAAGATCTGGGCTTCCGGATATCGCCGGAACTGCAGCGCCATCAGCGCGAGCAGCACCGATTTTCCGGCGCCGGTCGGGCCAACGATCAGAGTGTGTCCGACATCGCCGACATGCAGCGAGAACCGGAAAGGGGTCGATCCTTCCGTCTTGCCGAAGAACAGCGGAGGCGCCTTGAGATGGTGATCCCTCGCCTCTCCCGCCCAGACCGCAGAGAGCGGGATCATGTGGGCGAGGTTCAACGTCGAGACCGGAGGCTGGCGGACATTGGCGTAGGTTTGTCCCGGCAGGCTGCCGAGCCAGGCTTCGACGGCATTCACCGTCTCGACCATGCAGGTGAAGTCCCGGCCCTGGATCACCTTTTCGACCAGGCGGAGCTTTTCGTCCGCCGCCTGCGGATCCCTGTCCCAGACCGTGACGGTTGCCGTCACAAAGCCCTCTCCAATCTGATCCGAGCCGAGCTCCTGGAGCGCGTGATCTGCATCCATCGCCTTGTTGTGGGCGTCGGTGTCCAGAAGCGTGGACGCCTCGTTCGTCATCACCTCCTTCAGGATCGCCGCAATCGACTTGCGCTTGGCAAACCACTGCCGCCTGATCTTGGTCAGGAGCTTTAGGGCATCGGTCTTGTCGAGCATGATCGCCCGGGTCGACCAGCGGTACGGGAACGCCAGCCGGTTCAGATCATCGAGGATCCCGGGCGTCGTCGCCGTCGGGAACCCCACGACGGTCAGGACACGCACATGCGCGTCACCCAGCATCGGCTCAAGCCCGCCTGTCAGCGGCTGATCGGCAAGCAGCGCGTCGAGATACATCGGGATTTCCGGCACCCGAACGCGATGCCGCTTGGTCGAGACCGTCGAGTGCAGGTAGGTGAGTGTTGCCTCGTCATCGAGCCAGCCGCATTCCGGCATAAAGCACTCAACGAGCTGCAGCACGCGGTTGGTCCGGTCGATGAAGCCACTCAGCACCTCGCGCGCATCCGCCCCGGGGCCGCGATGGCTGCCCTCGTACAGGAGACGCTCGGCCACAGCTGCACTTTCTGCCGGCGGCAGATAAAGGAAGCTCAGGTAGTAGCTCGATTCATAATGGCTGCCGGCCTCCTCGAATTGCGCTTTGCGCTCGGCGTCCACCAAGGCGGATGCGACATCCGGGAATGTGTCGGGCGGATAGCGCCCTGCCGAATGCCGTTGCGCCTCGACGAAGATGGCCCAGCCCGATCCGAGACGCCGGAGCGCGTTGTTCAGCCGGCTTGCGACCGCAACAAGCTCAGCCGGCACGGAACTATCAAGATCCGGCCCTCTAAACCGCGCCGTCCGCTGAAACGAGCCATCCTTGTTCAATACAATTCCCTCGTCTACGAGCGCGGCCCAGGGGAGGAAGTCGGCAAGGCGCGTATTCGAGCGGCGGTATTCGGCAAGATTCATCATGGGACTATTCTCAAGCGCTGAGGTGACCAGGAACACGAACGTGCCGGCGCCCGACTTCGACGAATTCCGGATCGCGTTTTGCGGCCCAGACCGCGGCCATGTGGCCGATGAACGCCAGCAGAAGGCCGGCCAGCCACAAGCGCAGACCGAGGCCGAGTGCTGCAGCCAATGTGCCGTTGAGAATGGCAACCGATCGCGGTGCCCCGCCCATCAGGATCGGCTCGGTCAGCGCACGGTGGACAGGGGCGACAAAGCCCGGGACTGGCTCATCCATCAGATCACCACCCCGCCGCCGAACGAGAAGAACGACAGGAAGAAGCTGGAGGCGGCAAATGCGATCGACAGACCAAACACGATCTGGATCAGCCGCCGGAAGCCGCCCGACGTGTCACCGAATGCGAGCGAGAGACCGGTCACAATAATGATGATGACCGCGATGATCTTGGCCACGGGTCCTTCGACCGATTGCAGGATCTGGTTGAGGGGCTGCTCCCAGGGCATGTTCGAGCCGGCGGCCCAGGCCGGCACGCTGGCCAGATACAGACAAGCGAATGCCGCGACTGACGTGAAACCTCGCCCGAGAGAGGATGGTGCGTTCATGACTGATCTCCGATTTTCGAAAGGCTGTAGTCGCCTGATGGTCCAAGCCCGGTGACAGAAGCGAGTTCGCTCAAACGTCGTTCGGCACCACGGCCAGAGAGCACGGCGATGACGTTGACGGTCTCGGCGATCAGTGCGCGCGGGACCGTGACGACGGCCTCCTGGGTGAGCTGCTCGAGCCGGCGGAGCGCGCCAAGCGCGGTGCCGGCGTGGATCGTGCCGATTCCGCCGGGATGTCCCGTCCCCCAGGCCTTGAGCAGGTCGAGCGCCTCGGCCCCGCGCACCTCGCCAATCGGGATACGATCAGGGCGCAGACGAAGTGACGAGCGCACAAGTTCGGACAGCGAGATGACACCATCCTTGGTCCGTAGCGCCACGAAGTTCGGTGCCCTGCACTGAAGCTCCCGCGTATCTTCAATGAGAACGACGCGATCCGAACCTTTAGCCACTTCCGCCAGAAGCGCATTCGTCAGCGTCGTCTTGCCAGTTGAGGTGCCGCCGGCGACCAGGATGTTCTTTCGCGCGGCAACCGCGTCACGTAGCGCGTTCGCCTGCGCCGAGTCCATGATGCCGGCAGCGACATAGTCGTCCAGGCCGAAGACAGCGACCGCGGGTTTGCGGATCGCGAAGGCGGGCGCTGCAACCACCGGCGGCAGCACGCCTTCGAAGCGTTCCCCGGTCTCCGGCAGCTCGGCCGAGATCCGCGGCGAGCCGGGATGAACTTCCGCCCCCACGTAGTGCGCGACCAGCCGGACAATTCTCTCGCCGTCAGCCGCGGATAGACTCTCGCCGGTATTACTAAGGCCACTCGACAGCCGGTCGACCCACAGCCGGCCGTCGGGGTTAAGCATCACCTCGACGACGGAGGGATCTTCAAGAAAGCCTGCGATCGCGGCTCCGAGCGCTGTACGAAGCATGCGTGCCCCGCGCAGCTCGGCTTCCGAATGAAATGAATGGATTGCCACGACTGCCCCCGTGCTTGAGGTCGCTGAACATCAGCGGCCTTGCGTAGGGACAAGTAGAAAAAGCAGAACCGAGGTAATCGCAACAAGAGCGTTAGCCGGTTCGTACTCTGGCGTAGGAGAAGAAAAGATAGGAAAGAATGCTTGCGAGGCTTTGATGACGCGGAATCACGCCTGGCCTTCCGCGTGTCCCACGCCAAAGAAAACGCCTCAAAAAGCAACACCGGCCGGAGTTTTATAGCTACGGCCGGTGTTTTAGCGCGTTTTACTTGCCGAGTTCGGCGGTCAGCTCCGGAACCGCCTGGTAGAGGTCGGCGACCAGGCCGTAATCAGCGACCTGGAAGATCGGCGCGTCCTCGTCCTTGTTGATCGCGACGATCACTTTGGAGTCCTTCATGCCGGCCAGATGCTGGATCGCGCCGGAAATGCCGACCGCGACATAGAGCTCGGGGGCCACGACCTTGCCGGTCTGGCCGACCTGCCAGTCGTTCGGCGCATAGCCCGCATCCACCGCCGCGCGCGAAGCTCCGACGCCAGCCCCGAGCTTGTCGGCGAGCGGCTCGATGTACTTTGCGAAGTTCTCGCGGCTCTGCATGGCGCGGCCACCGGAGACGATGATCTTGGCCGAGGTCAGCTCGGGACGGTCACTCTTCGCGACCTCCTCGCCGACAAAGGACGACAGGCCCGGATCGGCCGCCGCCGCGACGCTCTCGACCGACGCGCTGCCGCCTTCACCCGCTGCGGCGAAGGTGGAGGTGCGCACCGTAATGACCTTCTTGGCGTCCTTCGACTTCACCGTCTGGATGGCGTTGCCGGCGTAGATCGGACGCTCATAGGTGTCGGG
>NZ_JBVVOS010000050.1:0-25353 GCF_055807515.1 Bradyrhizobium sp. Kon69
GCACAAGAACTTCACGATGAGTCCTCGTGGAGATGAGAAACCGTGCGCTGTGTGCTTGACTGGGGACATCAGAATGGGATGACCCGCCCCGTCCTCTCAGTCAGACTGAGTTGGCTTTTGAAAGGAGGAAGCAATGAGGACACGGAACAAGCCCAGGCCGGCAACAGTGTTTGGGATCGACATTGGCAAGAACCTTTTCCACGTCGTTGGGCTCGACGCCGCCGGAATGCCGATCCAGAAGGCGACCTTTCGGCGCGATACGCTCTTGCAGTTCTTCGAACGTGCAGGACCGGCTTTGGTGGGGATGGAGGCCTGCTCCGGCTCGCAATGGTTGGCCCGCAAGATCGCCGCCATGGGGCACACCGTTCGCATTATCCCAGCTCAATTCGTGAAGCCATATGTGAAGTCCAACAAAAATGACATCATCGATGCCGCGGCGATCGCCGAAGCCGTGACGAGACCAACGATGCGCTTCGTCGAGCTAAGGTCGCCTGAGCACATTGACCTGCAAGCGCTGCATCGTGTTCGCGATCGGATGATGTCGCAACGGACGTGCCTCATCAATCAGATGCGCGCTTTTTGCCTGGAATATGGGATCGCCATTCACCAGGGCGCCGGCAAGTTCAAGGCTGATCTGCCGAGGGTTTTGGCCGATCAGATCGAATGATCTAACCTCGGCGATGCGTCGCATTCTTGCATCTACATTTGACGAGATGCGGCAGCTGGAGCTGCGGATTGCCGAGGTCAACCGCGAGATTGAGGCAATTGCCTCTCAAAGCGATACCGCACGTCGATTGATGACCATCCGGGGCATTGGTCCGCTGGCCGCGACGGCGCTTTTGGCAGCAGCTGGATCTGCCCGCCAGTTCAAAAAGGCCCGCGATATGGCAGCTTGGCTAGGTCTTGTCCCGAGAGAATATTCTACGGGAGGCAAAACGAAGCTGCTGGGGATAAGCAAGCGCGGCAATCGATATCTGCGCCGGATGATCATCCATGGCGCGCGTTCCTGCGTGACTCATCTTGATCGCTCGCGATACCGCCTTGGCGCGTGGCTTGATGGACTTCAGGCACGCATGCACACTAACAAGGTCACCGTCGCCTTGGCGGCCAAGAGTTGCGCGGATCGCATGGGTGGTGATGACCAAGCCCGGCGCAAGCTATGAACGGCGGGATCCGGCCTTTAGCTGATCCCGTTTGTTCCAGACTGCGAGGTGCGTGAAGGTGATGACGAAACAGTCGATCGGCGCGCCGTAAACCCTGTGCAAAAAAGCGGGCTTCGAGCCCGAACCATTTATCTGAGAACGGCACGCGCGGATCTCATCATGGCCTGGCCGCAACAGCGGCCCACTTGCAAGAGGCCGGATACATTTGTGCAGACTGCATCGTCCTCATTAAACGACCTTGCACGGGCGGGGCGGGTCATACATTCTTTCCCACGAGATCCTTCAGCGCCGCATTGTCCAACATGGCGTCTTGCCAGAAGCCGCTTTAGCTTCGTGTTCTCGTCCTCCAGCGATCGCAGTCGCTTGGCCTCCGAGACGTCCATCCCGCCGAACCGGGCCTTCCATTTGTAGATGCTGGCGTCGCTGACACCATGCTTGTGGCAGAGATCGGCGACCGGAACCCCGGCTTCGTGCTCCTTCAAAATCCCGATGATCTGTTCTTCCGTAAATCGCTTGCGCTTCATGCTCTGGTCCTCGTCTTGGGCCAGAACGAACTTCAAACTGGATTAAGCCCGAGGGGCAAGGTCACCGTCCACGATGGACAGGCAAGCCGCTACAGATTGCTGTGGTTGGCATGGCGGGCACAACGGAGGCGACGACGCGGCCAAGGTCTCACCGTGAGACCTGCGATGTCGGAGTTCCGCCCAAAGGACTAAACCGCTCGCGCGGTAGAACGCCGCGGCTGGCGACACGGCGAAGCAATAGGCGACAACTCATCGTGACGAGCGGGGCAATTAGCCCGTAGCTGGCGATGATCCGATGATCGAGGACGTGCTGATCTGGAAGTTCGTGGCGGAGCACCAACCATTGCACAAGAGCCAACTCGAACCCTCGATCGCGATTGTGTGCAACGTCGCGCTCGTTGGACCCAGTCCAGGAATCTCGACGTAAGCAGGGTTACAAATGCGGTGATGCTCTTGACGAGCAGTTCGAAACAGTTTCGGCTCTGATAGCTCCGGGGGCTTTCCAGCCGCCAGAGATCAGTTTGCCTCATGGCCTTCGAATATCGAGGAGCTCACGTTTAGATTGTGTGGTGTGGTATTTTTGCTATAGCCAAGCCATTGAAAGTACAGGTGCCGCCAAACATTAAATCCCCATAGGCGATCGTCCTGATCGTCTGAAGGTTGTTCGACGCGACTAGCTCGATCACGCGGCATTGTCCTACGTCCCCCCAGCGCGGTTTCCTCCTTTGGAGGCTTTCGGACGCCGGCCCCCGTGTGCGCGGCAACACCGTCATGGGGCCGGCATCCGAAACCCTTCACAGAAGCGGACATTCGGGCTGGCCTTCAGCAAGTCCGCTTTGTGCACAACACAAGGCGACATGCCAATGGGCAGGGAATGCTCCGATGAGCGGCAGTGGTGACATGGTAGACACGATCGAACCCGCAGGGCATTACCAGCGGCACTTGCTCGCCATGCAGGCTCACCGTCGATCAGGCGAAGGGGCGACCCGGTTGGCTTCGCCGGCAGCGGATGCCAAAAACTCATTTAGCAGGTGTCGCTTGATCCTGATCGGTTCACGCTCGCCTTGGGAAGCGAGCAAGAGAACGCGCTCGGCAACTTCCAGAGCAGATCGCTGCTGCTGACGAGTGAATGACGGACTGGAAAGAACCTCGTCTAGAACGTCGCGGAGCAAATGTACCGTTGCCGTGTCGTATGCCATGCGCCAATACCCCCTCTGTCGAAACAATATGCGCCGTAGCGGTGGCGCAAGGGAAAGGAAGTGAAGCGTCGCCGGGCTCGAAATAAGCGTCCCGGCAGCGCTTATTCTCTAACTGAGCGCTGAAATCCCAGTTGTCCTGAATTATGCAATGGTCATGCCACAAGTTTGTGACGCCGGTTCGCGCGAGGGCTCCCATACTGCAGTCCAACGGTCGACCAGAGCCCCCGCTCGCGATTTAATGCACGTTGGCGGGCATTTGGTTCCCGGCAATTCTTATTAGAAATAAGGATTGCAACGAAACATCTGAGCCGGGTGTTGCGGCTTGGCTACATCAACCTGCAGGCGAACGGGATAGCATTGATTCCCTAGGTGGGCTTCGTGCCTTTTTTGAACTTCTTCTGGGGAGATTTCTCGTAATGAAAAAGCTTCTGATTGTCGCAGCCGGGATGATGGCCGTAGCTCTATCCGCCCCTGCGTCGGCGGCTGATTTGGCGGCTCGCCCATACACTAAGGCGCCGCCGCCGGTGGTCGCTCCGATCTATGACTGGACCGGTTTCTACATCGGCGCCAACGGCGGCTGGGGCCAAACCCACAGCTGTGTGGATTTCGTTACGCTCGCAGGGACAGTCGCAGGCGGTTGCGCGGATCGCTCCGGCGGCCTTGTTGGCGGACAGATCGGGTATCGCTGGCAAACCAATCAGTTTGTGTTCGGACTGGAAGCACAGGGCGATTGGGCTGACATCAAGAACACGCGCGTCAGCCTGATCGATCCGCTGATTTCAACCACAGGGAAAACCGATGGCATTGGCCTCTTCACGGCCCAACTCGGTTGGGCATGGAACGCATCGCTGCTCTACGTGAAGGGCGGCGCGGCCGTCACTCACAATCGCTTTGACGTGTTCAACAACATCACCGGGGTCGGCCTCGCCTCGGCAAGTCACACGCGCTGGGGCGGCGCCCTTGGCGTGGGCTGGGAATATGGTTTCGCACCGAACTGGTCGGTCGGTGTTGAATATGACCATCTCTGGATGGGGCGTGACAACTCCTCCTTCGCAGGCGTGGTCACGCCCGGTGGCGTCACCCTCTTAGGGAACGGCGTCAAGCAGGACGTGGACTTGGTCACGGTGCGCTTTAACTATCGCTTCGGCGGCTTGGGAACAGTTCCTGTCGCCGCGAGATACTGACTTCATCTAGACGCTTTGTCAGGACAGTGGGCCGGGCATTTTGCCCGGCCTTTTGTTTAAAGCCATGTCTGAGAAAGATACAAAGCGCGCATCAGATCCAGACTGAACCGCCGAGAAGTTGCGGAATGCCTCAATGCCGCATTCGAGACTGGCGACATCGCCGACAGGTGTCGTGCGATTGAGGATGCTGTCCGTCTGCACGACATTTCGGAGCTCGCGCGACGTTCTGGGAATCACACGAACAAGCCTTTACCGCGCGTTCGCAGGCGGCAAGGCGCATCCGAATTCAGCACCGTCTTGAGCGTTTTGCACGCGATGGGTTTTCGGTTGCACGTTGACCCTGCGCGTGCACGCTCAGGTGAGGACGACGCATCACAAAGGCTCAAGCGTCGGCCCCACTTCCGCGTCGGGTCAACGAACGAAATCGGAAATCGCGGCCTTGCGGCGGGATGTCTGCTTTGCCCCGGGCGGACATAGTGATCGTGAGTCGAGGTGATAACACGCTGCGCGGACCGTCGCGGCCACCCTCCGCACAGTCGGGTCGTCCGGGTCCCTCTGGGCGTGTCAACCTCCGCAGGGCCGCGCGACCGCGACCTTTGAGGGTATTTGGAGTATTTGGGGTTTCTGATTTCGAACTTCCTTTCGTACCATCTCGCACACAAAGGCTGGTGCGCGATATGGAGCCTACCGGCTGTGGGTGCTCAAGCAGCAGAGCAAGTAGGCCCGACAGGACCATAAACCTTTGTATCGTTCCATCACCCCTTACGTTCAATTGAGCCGCTGATCGCGATCGTCTAGCTAAGGGTATGCGGTAGCTCCCTGCTATCGTTGCCCTCCTTGGGCGTTCCTCCCTAGACTTGGGCCGCTTGTGGCAACGCAGGCGGCCTCCCTTTTTGTATGGCCGTCACGTCCCGCAGCAATTCGCGATCTGTCATGTCGCTGTCCTTCTCCCTGAGAGGGTGGCCCAACCGCCAACGATCACGCCACCAGCGGCGCGACCATGATGGCGATCATCGCGATGTACCCGAAGAACGATACGCTCAGCGAGCGGCTCAGGCTGTATGTCTAGGAGTGCTTCCATGCTGCTTGAAGAAGAGATCAAGCTTCACAGGTTCGCCGGTATCTCGCCAGACCAGTCTTTTACCGAGGCTGGCCGCCACTGCGAGGCGGTGGTGGCCGCCGATTACAACATGGTCATCTGATGTTTGGGCGATGATCTCGCCAGCTTCGTCCCCGATGAACTTTATGGGGCCCCGCCTCCAATCGAGAGCGCCGGTCAGCGGCGGCCGCGATGGAGCAATCTATCTAACCTCGTGCGGGCTCCGGGCGTTCCAACCCATAAAGAATCACGGTTTCCGGACGACGTGCGCCACTTCGCGCACCGCTTTTCTGTGCCAACTCGCACAAAATAAACGGGGATACGCGAAGTGAAATGTATTTGTAGCGGGCCGTCGCGCCGTTCCCCGCACAAACCCACGCCCTCAAAAGGACCCCGCCGACCATCATTCGGAGGGGCGCCATCGTCAGAGGGCAGCGCGGGCACGGCAGCGGCATGGCACAAACTGCATAGATCGCCTCGAAGAGACAGATCAGCCATGCCCGAAAGAGCGCCAAAAGACACTTATTCGCCGCGGATTGCGCGATACCCTCTCGACAACGAAAAGGGTTCGGTGCCGGGATTCGTGCACATTGTCGCCACGCGGTCGGCCTGGTCGGATTGGATCGAATTGCGGATCGCGGCCGGGTTACTGTCGCCACGCACATCGCCACATCCAGGTCTGCCACCGTGAGCGGCACGATCGCGCTTACCGCGCGAGCAGTTCTTGGCAAGAACGGCGCACCGCGCCGCGAGTCCTGCTCACCCTTGGGATTCGCCGTGCGCCCCTTCAAGGTCCGTGGGACCATCCTCTCGTGACGGCGATCACTGTCCGTTGCGGCGGTGCTTCCTGCTCGAGACATCGAGAACCAGGTTCGCAGTTTGATCAAGGAATGTGGATTTCTGTTCCCTCGCGCGATCGGCCAACAAATTCCGCAACCAGGTCAGCGAACTCTTGGGCGTCGATCATTTGCTTCTCAGCGTGATATCGCCGCTGCTCTCGATCCATGAGAACGTTTGTCAACAACAAGGTAAGTTCGACAACGAGGTCCGCCGGTTGGCAAAGCTGGACGACACGACGCGTCGCCTGATGACGGTCCCGGGGGTCGGTGTCGTGACGACCCTAACGTTCCGCCACACGATCGATGACCCCTCGCGCTTCCGATCGGCTTCGACGGTCGGCGCCTATCTCGGCCTTACGCCGAGGCGCAGCCAATCCGGCGAAACCGACACCAACGGAAAGATATCTCGATGGGGCGACCGGCTTCTCCGAACTTACTTGTTCGAGGCCGCCACTGTTCTTCTTTATCGAACCCAAAAGTGGTGTTCCCTAAAGGCGTGGGGCATGAAGCTCGCCAAGCGGATCGGTATGAAGAAGGCAAAGGTCGCCATCGCCCGAAAGATCGCCGTAATTCTCCACTGCATCTGGGTCGATGGCACGTCGTTCGACTGGGGCCAGCCGAAGCCAATCTGATATTTGCTCGCAAGTTCCTGGTCCGGTCCGCCGGACTGGCGATGTCCCGCTGGGACGATGGTCGTGGTGACCTCGGTCAATCGGCTGGTGGCGGTTCGCCCGCACTCCGCTGCAAACGTTGAGGCGCCCCGATCCGGACATCATCATGAGGCGCTCGCGACCTCGGAAAGGACCAAGACCCCAGCTACGACATCAACCCAACCCGACGAAGCCGCGAACGACGTCGATTGCCAAGCCCGCTAGGCAATCGTCTCGCCATCCGCGATCGCTCCGTCTCTGCAACCTGACCAGCTCCGACGGAGCAATCGCTACCGGCGTGTCACTGGAGAGAGGAAGAATGGTAGCTTGACAACAAACCGCAATTAAAGCGCCGATTGACAGATTCACTGCCAACTGCCCGATCTATAACACGCTGAAGCGCGGCGGCCCCGTCGAGATCTCATGGAAAGTGAGCTGCCCCATGCCTGACAAGAAACTGCATCTTGCCGCCTTTGTCTCCGCGGGGCCGGTTTCCGGCAGCCATGTCGGTTGGCGGCATCCGAAGGCGGGTGGCGACCTGCTGTCAGCGGCTTACTACCAGAATATCGGCTGGCTGCTGGAGCAGGGGCGGTTCGATCTTCTGTTCATTGCGGACATACTCGCGACCCCGGACGCGCTGGGCGGCAGCCTGCATAGCCAGCTTCGCTATGGCGCGCTGGGCCCGCTGCGGCTCGACCCGCTGGTGGTGCTCTCGATTATCACGGGTGCAATCAAGCACCTCGTCTCGGCGCGACCATTTGACATCCTACGCCCAACCCTATGTGCTGGCGCGCGCTCGCGAGGCTCGATCATCTCAGCGGTGGCCGCGCCGCCTGGAATATCGTCAACTAGTTCCAGGAGGCGGAAGCGCGCAATTTTGATTTGACCGAGCAGCTCTCGCGCGAGGGGCACTACGAACGCCGTCGAATTTCTCGAGGTCGTGAGCAAGCTGTGGAATTCGTGGGAGGATGGTGCGCTGGTCCGGGATCGCCAGACGCCGCTGTTCGCCGACGCTGCGCGGGTGCACCGGATCGATCATTCCGGCAAATGGTTCAATGTGCGCGGCCCGCTCAATGTCAGCCGGCCCCCGCAAGGACGTCCGGTCTTCATCCAAGCCGGCGCTTCGGATCGTGGCCGCGATTTCGCTGCGCGATGGGCCCAGATCATCTTCGTGACGCCGGGCCTCATCGATGTCGCCGTCGAATTTCGCAACGACTTGCGCGCCCGGGCGGTCCGTTTCGGCCGCGACCCTGATACAGTCAAGGTGTTGCCCGGCATCGTCCCGGTCATTGGCGACACGGAGAAGCAGGCCAAGGCGCTAAACGACCAGCTCCACGAATTGTCGCATCCGCAGTCCGGTCTCTCGACTTTGTCCTATCATCTCGGCGTTGCCTGAGAATCTCGACGTTCCCGGCGTCGAAGGGCACTATCGCGAGGCCTCCGAACTGACGCGGCGCTCAGGCTTGAGCCTTGCTGAGCTAGGACAGCGCTACGGCGCGGGGAGAACCACCAGCGGCTTCGCCAGCACTCCCAGCACGGTGGCTGATCGCATGCAGGAGTGGTTCGAGGCGGGTGCTTGCGACGGCTTCATGTTGCAGGTCCCATATCTTCCAGGCGGCTTGGAGGAGCTGGTCCACGGCCTCGTGCCGGAGCTGCAACATCGAGGTCTGTTCCGCACTGAGTACGACGGCTCGACCTTGCGCGATTCGCTCGGCTTGCCCCGGCCAGCGGGCTGAGGTCGCCCATGCCCACCCGACGCTATGCTCTTTAGCTTCAGCCACTCCCACGATACGCAGCTCAATGAAGTATCGTGAACGTGCGACGAATCTCCATTTACCGCCTGAAAAAACACGGCCTGCGACCAGCAAGTAATTGATAATGCTCAGTGCGCAGATAACTCTCAATCAGTGGCCTGGTCAGTCCACTCAGGCAACAAGCGCAGGAATCTCTTGCTCAATCAATCGCAACAATCGGGTGTTGCGCCTCCGGAATTTGAGCGTATCGGGCACTCCGCGACCCTTGTTCCGCCGACGCAGCGCAAACCTTAGCATCTGGATGTGGGTCGGACATGGATTTAGCGATGAAGGGCTGGGTGCGCAAAGTTCAAGCCGCTCAGCGCCGGACTCATCGCCGTTTTGTCCCTGAACGGACTCAGTGTGGACGTGGGCCGGTCCGATTGAGCCCGGCGTCGCCAAAGGCTACCGTAGTAAATGGCGTGTGCGCCCGGTGCTTCTGCGGAATTCGCGGCTAGTTCGCTCGAGAAGCAAGCCGTCTCAGCTCCCAGCATCTTCGGCACCGTCGACCATCTCCAACTTGCGCGCAGCAGTCAGATGACAGTCGCGGCCTTCGGATCCACCACTCCACATTGAGACCAAGCTTGTTATCTCCCGCGCCTCTATTCACTCTCGACGCGCGAAGTCGACATCGCGATGACCCTGGACACGCCCGCCACGGGTCAGGTGACGTCGCAAAAGCGGACTGACTACACGCTCGATCTCTAAAGGGCGGAACTATAAGTCAAACACCGCCGCTGGCCCAAATCCTTGGTGGATCTAGCGGGTCACGTTTTGTCGGCCTACATCCCCGAACTGCTTTCCACGGAGAAACCTATCGAAACTCGGTGATCGCATCCAGGTCCTGCCAACAATTCGCAGCACGAGCGTGATGGCGCAGGCCGATGCGGTGCAGTATGGAGCGGCGATCGGCGCGCTGCTGACCTTTTTGCCCTCGGGCTGGCCGCTTCTGAAAATGTTGCGTCCGAAAAAAGTGCGGCTCTCGGATAGATACTCGATTGCCGTCCGCGTGTGACGGCTGCACCGATAAAGGCCGCTCTCGACGCCATTGTAGTGGGTGTTCCTGCCGGCAAGCGCACGTTTCTGCATCGTTGATGGTGAGGCGCTCATCGTCAGACCAGAACTGCCCCGATTTGAACGAATATGAACCTTACTCGTGAATGGAGCGGCGTGAGTTGTCTCTCCCGAGCAGCACAGAAGTTTCCGTGCTGTCCTCCCTGAGCCAGAGCGGCGAGTTGGGCGATGGCGGATCGCGAGATCCGGAGCACCTTGTCTGGGATTAGGATCGTCCCTATGGGGGATACGGCCTCGATTATGCGTCGATGGGAGAGGTTCTGACGAACTAGCCGGACTCGACTCTGCTTTATGTGCTACCGAAATCATTGGCCTTTGCCATGTCAAACACCATGGACGTGGAAGCGAGGAATTCGCGATGTCGCAAATGAATAGCGTCCGATTCACGGACGATCCGCGCTCGTTATTGCGCGCCAATCTTGATGAGCTTGAGCAGCGCATAGATCGGGCTTGTATGCGGGCTCGCCGCAGGCGTTCAGAAGTTCGTGTTTTGCCTGTCAGCAAGACCGTACCCGCCGCGATTATCCGTATCGCATCCGAACTCGGCCTTTGCGAGTTCGGCGAGAACAAGGTCCAAGAGGCGGAGAGCAAGGTCCGCGATTTGGCCGACCTGTCGTTGAACTGGAGTGTCATCGGTCACCTCCAGACGAACAAAGTGAAATCGATGGTCAAGTTCGCGAACGAGTTTCATGCGTTGGATACCTTGAGATTGGCCGAAGCGCTCCAGGCCCGCCTGAGCGCCGAAGGCCGGCATCTCGACGTGTTCGTCCAAGTCAACACCTCGGGTGAGGTGAGCAAATACGGTTTGCCGCCCCACGAGGTAGAGGATTTTGTTCTTCGGCTGTCCGACTATCCAGCCCTTGTCCCTCGCGGCTTGATGACTCTCGCCGTCCTGAGCGGAGAGGCGGACAAGGTTCGCGAATGTTTCAAGTTGCTGCGGGGGCTTCGAGACGCACTCCGCGATAGAACATCGACGCGACTTGATCTCCTTTCAATGGGGATGACAAGCGACTTCGAGATAGCAATCGAGGAAGGTGCCGATGTCATAAGAGTTGGTCAGGCGATATTCGGACCTCGGCCGACCAAGGACGGACAGTATTGGCCCGGGCTTCCTCTCCCCACCAGCGCGCTATCCGAGTGAGGCCGCGGGACCTGCCGCGAGTTCTGTTTCGTCCGTCGCCTGCCAACAGCAGAGTGAAATCACCACACCAATGCTAGCAAGTCGCCCCGTCACGATCCGCATGACGCCCCTTGTGAGCTGACCAGGCTCGGTGGCGCACCCACTCTAAGTCGACACGCCGGAGCCTCGCCGATTGCAGGCGGGCCGCCCAACGGAAAACACGGCAAATTTCTCCGCGACTAGGAACACTAGGTGCCCGCGAGGTTCTTCTGCGTCAGGGTTAGGGCTTGCGGAGTTCTCTTCCATAGGTATTCAGATCGTGATGGACCATACAGGCGACAACCGACATTGTTTTGACCAAAGCGACCTGAAGGGCCTGGCCGGGCCGAGCCGCGCTTCAACAAGCTGACAGGCCGCGGATTATCGCTGTCAACCGGACGGCGGCGGGTGATCTTAGACCCGTACGGGCATTTGATCCGACTGCAGATGAGACGCTGCTCTGTTCGTGCCTTATCGGGACTAGCCAGACTCGCGGCGCGGCAAATGTTTTTGTTTAGACGTAGCGGTGTCGCAACTAGCGCGTTTGCGCGCGGGCACCATAGTTTTGGAGCTTGATGAAAAATGCAGCCTAAGATCGGGTGGTGTTTCGTTCTCGAACAAGCGCTGGTAGCCGGCGACGTGATGCTTGCTCAGAAGATCGCGCTCGAGACCGACGAAGCCGCAGTGCTCGCGCTTGCCAACCGGTTTGTCCGAGACCGCCCGTCCTGCCCCGAGTAGTACGGCGTACTTACTAGTCCGCTCATGGGCGGGGCCGCCGCCTGTGACAGTGGCAGCCCCTAGCCGCGAAGGCACCGTTTACGCGATACATCGGCAGCTCCGCGGCTACAGGTAAGCCTCAACCCAGCGATCGCCTTCTGCAATGTGATCCACTTGTTAGCCTTACCGGGCGCGAGTGGTCCTCTGCTGATGATCTCAACACTTGCCATTGTTTCGCGTGAACGCCTCGCGCAACTGCCTCCGTGAGCAGGGCTCGGTGGGTCATTGAGATATGCGATTGTTAGCCTGCCCGAAAGATACCTCAGGGTGCTAGCTTCGCAGAAGCAGGGATTTGCCGTCGCATCTCGATGAGCTCGAGCGCTCCCTCTCTTGACGCCCGCATCAAGATCAAACGCACGCGCGTGGCCGGGCAACGAAGCCGCCGCGCCGAATACAATGGCGCGCCGGCTTCGCATTGGGTGAACCCGGATGGGGCAATGACCGGTGCCTGAACGTAACGCTCCGATGCCTCGCCGCCCGCATTTGTGACACCGATCTATACGGCCGCGTTTAAGAAAGCTCTGCAAGCCGCAGGTAGTTTGCGAATAGTGCGTCCCCTTGCGATGCGAGTATCGACTCCGGATGGAACTGCACGCCGTATGTCGCTTGATTGCGATGGGCAAGAGCCATGATCGCCCTGTCCCAGAGCGCTGTCACTAGCAGAGCGCGAAGTGCCAACCCTCGGATCACCCACAATGGTCTCTCCGTTGCAAAATAGCTTTCCCGTCCGCAATCATATAAGCCCAGAAGGGATCGCACGTCACATACGAATGCTGCCCGAGTACCGCGTCGCTCGATGCGCTATCCAGGAACGTGAGGTGCCTCCGTTGCGAGGGGCCTCGCACGGCTGTGACGGGCTCAATCCACTGCAGTTCCGCTACTGCATGACTCTGTCGCTCAGCGATATATGGATGATCGTAAGTCGGCCCGGCGAAGGCGAGCGTTATATCACCAAAAAACCCCTATATGCCTGTCAGCTAACCACGCCCGTAGCGAGGGCCTGCCGAACATACTGGCTCCGCATCTGCAGACATGCTGCAGTCGCCCGCGAGACGTAGCTCTCGCAGCGGCTTACCTGCCGGATCGATTGCTGGTAAACCTCGTGCGCTTTATAGGGTTCGAGCTGGCCTTCGTTGTCGAACTCACCGTAGACGATCACGTCAATTTCGTTTAGCCGGTCACTCTTGCAGTTGCGAGCGACTTCAAGCCGGCGTGCGTACGGGATTTTGGCGAGAACGGAGAGGGCTTCGACTTTTGTCGATATATGCCTTATCTTTTGCGGTGAAGAATACGATGTGTCGAATCATAGTTGGCCGTCGGTAGTCCCGAATAATTGCGGTTTGATTTCGCGGAAAGCGAAGCATCTTCGCCAAATCATGCAGGACTCGGGCAGCCGTCCAGTGGCCACCGCACGGCAGGCGCCCTGCACAATGGCACTGCCTGGTGTTTAGCTGAATCTCCTTCGGCCGCTACTCCGCAAGGTGGACCATGTCTGAGACCAGTTTTCGCCATGCAGTAAGAAAGCGCCTGATCATCAATCCCCGGGACAAGTTTAAGTATGTGACTGCGTCGACGCCATTAGCTTTGCGCGGACGATGAAACGATCTCACTTGCTGGATTGAGGCATAAGAACTGCAGGAAAATGCGGCTCGTTTGTCGAATACAGGCGAGGCGCCGTCATAAAGCTGAGGGGAAAGAGCGCCGCCAACCCCTGAAGCGTTGATGTCGAGGCATGACTTCAACTCTTAAAGTGCTAGCCGGCTGATCACCGCAGAGAGATCGCTCGTGAAACTACACTCAACTTGCGTGGCGATGGTCCACCCCTGCCGCCGAGTTCGTTTTACAAGTTCGCGATCGTCGTAGCGTAGCGCATCGAGCCCGCAACGCTATCTCGCCCACAGCGTCAGATCTCACTGTCAGGGCGAGGAATTGTGCCCGTTCCCCAAGACGCGTCCGGCCGAACCGCTCGAGCCCGGGCGGGATTAATGCTCACCTAGCACTCCGCGGTAAAGCCAACCGGTGTGTTCTGGGAGGCTATTGTCTGGATCACGGCACCGGAGCTGCGATGTCTCTCGACGGTCGCGATCGAGATGCGCACTCGCTGCACGCGGCCAAGCGATTTCAGCTCGGTCGGGAACATGCAAATTGGCCTGATCTACTGCACCGGCAAGCGCTGACGTGATGGGTCCCGCGCGCTTCTTGGCCAATAGATTTTCATCGTGCGGATAGCTTCCAAACGATGCGGACGTGCCCGCCTGGAATGGTCGGTCGGAAAATATGCATGTCTCTGACGCGCAGTTTGCTCTCCTCGATCAGGTTCATGACATGCCCAACGTCTCCTTGATCGGAGAAAATCACATACATCGCGCCCTTCGGACTTAACCAGACGTGCGCCCCTCCGACCGCGGCGGCCATGACCTTGTGATCTTCATCGAAACACGAACGCTCCAGATCGTCATTGGCCTTGCGGTTCCAATAGGGGGCGGCAAAGATAATGGTATCAAATTGTGCTCCAGGTTGTAGCGCAGCATAGGTGTCACTCTCGAGGGCTTCTGCTCGATCCCCATAGCCTAATCGCTCGATGTTTATCTTCGTCGAGAGAACCGCCTGCGGATTTATGTCGAGAGCGACTAGACGTCTTGCCCCGGCACGGAGTGCTGCAAGGCCCAGCACACCGGATCCGCACCCAAGATCGAGTACCGCCGCGCCGGGCTCGATGTGCCATTTCGAGATCAGTGCGTCCGGTGCGTGACTTAGGCGCGGTGACAAAACCCCGGGCAGGATGTGCAAAGACATGCCGCCGACTTCGACATCGTGCGGATCATTGTTCAAACGCAGTTCGGCCAACATTGCATCGACGTCTGTTGTTTGGCTGCGTACGGATGCGCCGAGTTGGGTGATCACTTCAACCTCCATGAGTGCTTAGCGCGCGGCGGCAGTAGTCCAGGGCAGCAACACGGTGGGGCCAGACGCGTGCGAAACCGGCAAGCCGTTCAACGTTAAGCTCGATGATCGGGCTGAGAAGGTTGATCCGCTCGGGCGCGGTGTTGTACCTCTCGGATATGGCCCAAGGAAGATATCGCTCATCTGGCCGCGCCCACTCGCTTGGTGTCGTAGCCCTCAATAGCAACGTCCATGCCAAGCGTTGGCCGGATTAATTTCGAGCGGGGTCTAGACATGCGGCCGCACGGCGGCTGAAATTGAAGTGCTGCAAACTCCTTGACGTGAATCATCGTGCCTCACGCGACAGAAGAGCGCAGTTTACGGGCTGTTCCAACCATACAATCGAGCGCACAAGTCGGCGGCCCCCGGGACGCTGATCACAAGCGCCCTACCGTGAGCTCGCCACACGGTCCGGCTGTCTGCTTAGCCTTCAGAAGGCCCCGAGCACTCGATCGGCATCATCTTCCGTAACATCGTCGTGCCGCTGATGTCTGGACGGCGACGATCAGGCGAGAGACGCGTTCTCATCCTGGTTGTCGCGCCATAAATGTACGCTTGAGAACAAAATGTCGGAATAGGACAAGGGCTGAGCCGTACGTGTGTTTGAAATGCGGAGCGCACCATATTGCGCGAGCGGCACGGCAATTCCCGGATAAGCAACAGGAGCTGCCGCGCCGCCGCCGGGGAGCGGCGCCATTCCTGAGCCCGCTTCGTTCCGAAAACTCGCAATTGGCTAGCCTCGGACGACGCTCCCGGTTGGTCATCGCCTTATTGCTCCTGTGGGAGGCGGCTCCAAGGCTGGGGCTCCGATCGGTTGCCGCGGATCGTCACGGCCGCCGGCTTGGTTGCCGATCGGGCTGCCCGAACTGGCATGCAATGGGCGACACATCTGATGCGAATCCGAGCAATCCCGCCCCGGGCACTGCAGGCGAGCAGGCGCTCGTCGAACGTCAACGAGGTTCCATGGTCGCGCTCTCCGCTCTGATGAGCATGTCCATCGGACCGGTCGGAATGGTCCCGCTAGGTGGCGTGCGAATTGAAGCATCGGTTAGATCGAGTAGATCGATGCTGCCCGCATTGTGCAACGTCGCGCAATGCGAATTCATTTTGTTTTGTCTCAATGCAGGGCGTCACGATGTGATGCGGCTTGTGCGTTCGGCAATCAATCGGTCGTCGAGGCCGGCAATTGGTGCGAGGATCGAACCGGATGCGGCGAACGTGCCGGTGCCGCTGTCCAGTCAATCGGCCAATCGCTGGAGGAGCAGACCGGCTCGGACCTCGGCTCGGCGGCAACTGAAATCGGTGGCCCGGAAATTGCCTAAGTAAGAGCAGTGCCTCTCCCGGCGTCGCCTGCGCGAGGGACTACCAGATGTCCCGAATGGAGTGGAATCGAGGAGGGTTGGCCATGCTGATGCTCATGGGCCGCTCGGACACCGCAACGAACGAAGCCGTGCATTTTGCCCATTCCATGCTGGAGGGCTCGGCGACGGCGTTTTACGAAGTCGACGAGGGCTACAACCTCCGGCGCTTTCTCCTGTCGCGCATTCCGGAGCCGTTTCATCTACAGTATCTCGACGGCATGAGTGCCTTCGACCCGCAGCATCCGAGTCATGCGGGTCACCTTGCGGTGGCGCGCCTGAGTAAGACGATGGCCGGCCAGCAAGCAGGCGAGACAGCACTCTACCGCTCGTTCATCCGCCGATGCGGCATCGTCGACATGCTCGATTTCTTCTTTCGGTGCGACGACCAGATTGTCGCCGGGATCAGCGTCGTATGGGACAGGGAGGCCAGGATCCCGGAGGGCGCCGTGACCATCGCCGAGAAGATGCACCAGTACCTCCAGTTCAACCTGGTCGGCCGCGCCGCCGCGTCCGAGGACGGGCAGCGCTACGCGCTGACCAGCCGCGAGATGGATGTGGTGCGGCTGTTGTGCTGCGGCCGCACCAATCGCGAGATCGGCGAGTGCCTTAAGATCGGCCAGGCGACCGTGAAGACGCACCTCATCCACATCTTTCAAAAGCTCGGCGTGGAGACGCGCTCCGCGGTGGTGGCGCTGATGGCGCGGCCGAATTAGCGGCCACGCCTGCCTTCATCAACCAGTCGCAAGGCCGTGGTCGATCGCGTGAGCGATCGTCCTGGCGTCCTCGGCCGTAATAATCAACGGCGGAGAGAGGATAATATTGCTGCCGGAGACGCGCACCATCACGCCGGCATCGTAGATGAAATCGGCGATCTTTCCGACGCGCTTCTTGTCGAGCGCCTTCTTGCTGCCGCGGTCGGCGACCAGCTCAAGCGCCGCCATCAAGCCCTTGCCACGCACGTCGCCAACGATCTCGCGCTTTTGCTTGAGAGCCGCGAGCGCCTCGTTGAGGATGGCGCCGGAGGCCTCGGCCCTGGTGTCGAGCTTAAGCCGCTTTGTTTCGGCAAGCGCGGCGATGGCGGCCGCGCAACCGACGGGATGGCCGGAATACGTGTAGCCATGGCCGATCGAGCCGAAGCTCGTCTCGTCGCTCTCGAACGCCTCGGCGATTTTATCGCCGATCATCGTGGCGCCCAGCGGGAAATAGCCCGATGTGACGGCCTTGGCGATTGTCATCATGCCCGGCTTGACGTTCCAGAGCCGCGCGCCGCACCATGCCCCGGTGCGGCCGAAGCCGGTGACGACCTCGTCCGAGATCAGGAGCATGCCGTAGCGGTCGCAGATCTCGCGCACGTCCCAAGAAACTCAAATGCGGCACGATGACGCCGCCGGCACCGAGCAGCGGCTCCATGATGAAGGCGGCGATGGTGCCGGCGCCCTGGAATTCGATCTCGTCGAAGAGCGCATTGGCGCGGAGCTGCGCGAGCTTCGCAGGGTCGGTCTCGTTGAAGGGATTGCGGTAAGTCCAGGGCGAGGGGATGTGATAGACGCCCGACAGCAGCGGCTCGTAGTTGCGGCGGAAATTGGCATTGCCGTTGACGGATGCGCCGCCGAAATGCGTGCCGTGATAACCCTTCTTCAGCGCCAGGAATTTGGTGCGGTCGCGCTGGCCCTTGATCTTCCAATATTGCCGTGCGAGCCGCAACGCGGTCTCGACGGAATCGGATCCACCCGAGGTGAAGAACGCGCGCACCATGCCCTCCGGCTTGAACCATTCGGTGAGCTCATAGGCGAGCTCGATCGCAGGTCCCGTCGAGACGCCGCGAAAGCCGGAATAATAGGGCAACTCCTTGAGCTGGTCGGCCATCGCCTTCTTAATCGGATCGCAGCTGTAACCGAGCGTCACATTCCAGAGCCCCCCGACCGCGTCCAGCACGGTCTTGCCTTCGATGTCGGTGACGTGGATGCCCTCGCCCTTCATGATGATCCGCGGCGGATGATCCTGCATGTCTTTGGGATGCGCCATCGGATGCCAGATCCGGCGGCATTGTTCTCGATGAGAAAGTTGATTTCGGGCATGGGTGGCTCCGCTGTCGAAAGGCAAGGCCGAGGATGTGGAGGGCCTGCCGGTAAGAGTTCTGGGGATGTCGAACATCGAACCAGACGGTCGAGAGCCCGCAGGCGATCGCACCCTTGATGTTGCGTTCCTGGTCGTCGACGAACACGCAGGCCTGCGGCGCGAGCTCGAGGGCACGCCGCGCGCGCGACGGACGAAGGTCTGCATATCCCACCAGTCCGCGCCGACGAGCTGCCGACCTCCCGGCTGCGAGTCCGCCAATACTCGCGCTCGGACAATTCTCGGCGAAGCCCGGGTGATTGATGTGGTCCTTGATCACGTGAAGCTCGATCGGCGGGCGGATCGCAGCAAGCATTTCCGTGACGAAGGCGCTGAGGCCTTCGGGATCGTACAGCGTCTCGCGGTCCTGATCCCATCACGGCGCCATAGGCGTGGGGTCTGGCTTCAGGATGCCGGCATGCGTGGCGTCGACGATTATCTCGAATGCCCGAGCAGCGGCCGCTTGCGCCGAAACTCCGCGCCTTAGAAGAGGTCGAGGCTGGTTGGAGAGAATGGCGACCTTTGCGGCCGGCTCCTCGCGCGATCCGGATGGCGCGCCCGGCTTCGGGGCGGATGATGAGCATCGGATCAGCGCTGGACGCGCCGAACGGAAGGACGAAAGCTACTGGCGCCCTCGCCTCCGCAAGCTTCGCGGCAACGGCGCGCGGCTTCCGTCGGCGATCGACGGCACCGGAGGTCGCGGACGCAAGCAGGCGATTATGCGCATGGAACGGACGATGGGCGAGTTCCGTCGGCACCGGCAGCCAGGCGGGAAAGTCCACCATGTCGATGGCGCCAGGCGCGACGATTTGCGGAATGCCGTTCCGGCCGGCATTCATCAGACGGTCCGAGCCGGAGTTTACCACCGAGCCCATCACCTGGTTGGCGACCTCCTGAAGGCTGAGGTCGAGCACCGCGGCAAATCCGCCTTGCGCTGCGATCGACTCCATCGCACGGCCGCCCATGCCGGTGGTGTGGAACACCACGACCTCGTAGCCGCGAGCCTCGAGCTGCGGCTTCAGCTCGACCATTTAGCTGAGGCAGCTCTTACCGAGCGAGGTCAGCGCTAAGATCGGGCCCTCGGGCCGCAGCCTGATGGCGCCGCGGGCCGCGCCGACGATCGCGCCGCAGGCCTGCGACAGCACCGCCGTGCAGGTGCCGTTGAGGCCGTAGAGGCCGCCGGCCCACAGGATCATCATCAGATCGGCGGCGATGCGCTCGGGGGGAATCAGATGAGAAAAGGCGATGGTCGACACGATCAGCTTTGGAAAGCCGAGCGGCAGGGCGAGCGCGACGTCGAGCGCGAGGTCGGTGCCCATGGTGCCGCCGATCGCGATCATGGCGTCGATCCGGCCCTGGTCGCAGTGTTGCCGCGTCAGCCGGGCGGCGCTGCGCGCCATCAACGTCATCGACGAATTCTCGTCGCCGCTCGCGATCACGGCGGCGATCGTCGTGTCGGCGGCGGCGGCCACCGCGTGCTTGTCGTGCGCTGCCTTGTAAGGGGGATCGCCGAGCACGCTGACGTCCATCAAGACGGTCTCGCCGCCGGCGTCCGCAATGCAGCGCTGCATGAACAGGAGCTCGTCCGACGTAGTGTCGCCGGTGCCGATCAGCAGGATGCGAGGGCGTGATCTGTTGGTCATGGAAGGCCGGTGTCGGCGAACGGACGCGCAACGGCCCATGTCCGAGCGCAGTGAATGTTGCCGCAACATTATGGATTTGCTGCGATGCATGATATCCACCTATCGGTGGATTGTGAGAAATGTCGCATCGAAGAAGGACCGTCGGCCTCATTCTGGTGTGAAAACAAATGTTTTGAATTCCTCGCAGATGCCAGCGCTTGCTTCAGCACCTCTCGAAATCATCGCCCACGCCGATATTTGAAACTCACAGAACGCGCGAGGACGCTTGAATTGCCGTGCTTGGAAGACTCTTTGCACATTCGCGCCTCAGACTCGCTGATCATTGAACTGCATAACTGCTTGCTTGCGAAGATCGAAGCGTGTCGTGTCGATAATTCGGCAACCTTGTCGCGAACACGACGGCAGGCTTTACAGAAAGCGGGAACACCGCCGAATTCCGACTGGCCTAAATCCTGCACAACCCTGATGGCCAACATGTCGCCGACCCACCGCTGAGCTACGAGCTGCTAGCGATGGAATGAGGATGTCCGGCACCGCGAATGCCTCAGGTCAGAACCTCATCCCTCCGTTGAAGCTTTCCTTCCATGTCTTTGTTCGTACACTTCGGGAGCGTTAATCGTGCAAATCCCAAAAGAAAATGAGGCGATCAAGCTAGTCTCCTCTGAGGACCGCGCAAGGGTCAGTGCCGTTCTTACGACGGCCTTCACAAGCTGCCCATTGTTGAGATGGCTTTATCCCGAGCCGGACCGCTACTTGCGGAATTTCGGCAAATTCCTCGAGTACTACTCTGGTGATCCCTATACGGATCGAAGCGGCGCGTGGTTCAACAACGGCGATAAAGGCGCGCTGCTCTGGCTAACCGACGAAGTGCACCGGGACGATGCGCGGTTGATCAAGTTTCTACTTGGTAGCGTTCCTGACTTCAGACGAGCCGAAACCGAAGACGTTTTCGATCAGTTCGGCAAATATCACCCCCAGAAAGCCTGTTGGTACTTTACGATGCTGGGTATCGATCCCATCCATCAGCGCTCCGGACTCGGGGAACGTCTTTATCGATACGGCCTCGGGATCTTGGACGAGGCGAAAGGACTCGCTTTCACTGAGGCCACCAGCTCCGAGTCGGCGAGATTGTATCAGCGCCTGGGGTGGGAAGTTCTCGGAGAGGTTCAGATCGGCAGTTCGCCATCGTTCTTCCCGATGGTGCGTTATCCGAAGTGACTGCGAACTAGGTGCGTACGGTTGGACCGGCGGTGGACCAGAATAGCTGACGCATGGTCCCCGGCGAGAATCAGAAGAGACATTCATGCGCGACTTAAACGCCGCAAAGCGACTTGATGATCTGTTCCAGTCAATGAAAAGGGCAAACGAATCATTCCTCGGCTATCCATTTGCTAAGGGCTTCAACTATGAACAGCTGTGGCGTTTCATGAAGTTGACGGGCAACAATCTTGGAGACCCTTTCGAGCCGGGAACTTACCGGGTCAATTCCCATGAGCTCGAATGCGAAGTCGTCAACTTCTTTGCTCGGCTTTTTCGGGCACCCTCGTGCGAGTTTTGGGGCTATATAACCAATGGAGGTACCGAGGGGAACATCTACGGACTGTATCTTGGCCGCGAGCTGTATCCAGGCGCTATCGTCTACTACTCGCGAGATACGCACTACAGTGTCAGCAAAGGCGTTCGACTGCTTGGGCTGGAGCATCGGGTCGTGGCCGCGCAGTCCAGTGGAGAAATCAGTTATGAAGATCTAGGAGAGCAGGCGGCACAATACCGATCTCGCCCTGCCATCGTCGTTGCGAACATCGGCACCACGATGAAGGAAGGCAAAGATGACATCTGTAAAATCCGCAGCGTCCTCCATCATGAGGGCATCACCCAGATCTATATCCACTCGGACGCGGCACTGTGCGGACCGTACGCGCCGTTCCTGGACTCGAAGCCGGCATTCGACTTTGAAGATGGAGCGGACTCGATCACACTCAGCGGACACAAGTTTCTGGGAGCGCCGATGCCGTGTGGGGTCGTAATCTCGCGGAAGCAACATGTCCAGCGTGTCATGGGACGGGTCGATTACATCGGCAGTTCGGATACAACCTTGAGCGGATCGCGCAATGCGTACACGCCGATTACTCTTTGGTATGCCATCCATACTCTGGGTGTCGAGGGAATTAGAGACACGTTCGGCCAATGTGAGCAGCTAGCGGGCTACGCAGCAGATAAGCTTCGTGCAATCGGGATCGCCGCGTGGCGTAATCCCCATGCGCTCACGGTCGTCTTTCCGCCAGTCGGAGAAGGCATCAAGAGCAAATGGCAAATTGCGACTGCAGATGTTAGCCACCTGGTCGTCACTCCTGGCACGACCAAGCGCCAAATCGACTCGCTAATTGAATCGATGTCGAGGGCCAGAACGTGAGATTCCAACTATCGAAATTCCGGCCTCAAAATGCCTTGGCACTCTCTGGCAATCGATGGGATGACGTACTCGGAATTGGCGGCCGGATGGCGCAGGCAAAGTCCTGCCACGCTGCCGTTGAGTGCGACGCATCAAAGCGCCAGCGACTGAGTCGAAAATGCCGCCGCATTCCGCTGCTTGCATTCGTCAACCACACTATCGGAGTTTCTCGCGCGCAGACAGCGTCTAGCCAGGCTGGCAGTGGGTAACGTGATGGCGAAGTCCTAAGCTAATCGTGACAATTCCTGAGCTGTTCGAGTGCTAGGCGATTGTGGCTCAGCAGTAACGCTCCATCCTCTTCATCGATCGAGCCACGGTACTCGAAGAGCGTCTAAACGCGCCATCTTACAGGAGAGGAATGCTGAATTGCGCAAGGTCGATCGAGCGGATCGCAAGCGCCCAAGTAACCAAAAGAATGAACGAGTGGACCGGCAGCTTCTGAACGACGCGGCCGGGGCCACGAAAGTGCCCATCGATCAGAGAATAGGCGCTACCATTCGTCGCGTTAGACGCGAGCAGGGGCTTACGCTTGCCAATGTTGCGTCGGCTGCCGATATCTCGTCTTCGATGCTCAGTCGTTTTGAGACCGGCAAATCGACCGCTAGCCTAGCGCAGCTCGAGCGCTTATGCGTGACATTCGGCGTCGACCTCGCGCTATTTCTAAATGCGATCGAGCAAGCGAAACGCGAGCCCGAGTTCATCAAGGCCTCTGCTCGAAAGGAGGTCATGCGCGCGGGTACTAAGTACGGGCACACCTTCCATTCACTTTCGCAAATCAAAGGATCTGGGAAGGACTTCGAATCTTTCCTCGTTAATGTGAATAGGAGCCAAAGATATCCGCGCTTTCGGCATCGCGGGACGGAGTTCATCTATATGCTGAATGGCACGGTTCAATATAGATACGAAGATGACCGCATACTCCTTCAACCCGGCGATGCATTAACAATTCCGGACAATGTCACTCATGGTCCGGAAAAGCTCTTCGATGATAACATTCAGTTCATCGCCATTATCATACATAAGTTGTAGAATAGGACGATCCGCGGCCTTTGTGAAAAACTAGCTTCTCTGGTCTTACCTCGGTCGGAAAGCCGAAATGACCTACGTTGAGAAGCCTCGAGTCAGCATGGTGTTTGTCGAGCATCGCCTCGACGAGCAGCTTCTTAAGCCTGGCATTCTCGTCGCCCAGCCCCTTCAGGCCGAGTTGCGGCTCAGCCTGCCCCTCACCGTGGGCGAGGACAACGACACTCCAAGAAGCCGAACCGGCTTTGGAGCGGCATCTCGTTTTCCAGCAATTCTGTCGCGTAGGTGTCCGTCTTCGTTTCGGTACGCTCAGCGCATCCTTTCGCACGACAGCCCATTTCTTGGCTGCGAGGATAGGTCGGCTGCAATCAAGCCGGCGCTGCCGAACTAAAGAAAATCACCGATGGTAACTCTCGGCCAGGTCTGTGTGCGCCGAGCGGCTTTAATCTTCGCCGACCAAGCGTCGATGAGACTGCCGAGGACCAATCGTCCGTTGCCACGAATATCTGGCCATTTCATCGTTGGAGTTCCCAGTGGCAGCGAGATCACCCCATGCGCCGCCGATAGCAGGGCGGCCGCTAGACGCTCCGTCAGCCCCGGCCTCGCCTCCACCCCCAATTCGGAAAGATACTCCGCGATCGAAGTCACAAAGAGCCCGTATCCCTTTCGTACGATCTCAGTTTCACCGAAATAAACCCCATCGGGAAAACGCCTGTCCTCGACCGTGCCGGCCATCGAATAGAGCGATCGAAAATGATCGGGGTTGTCGACCCAATAATCGATATAGCCCTCCATGACGCGCCGCAGCCGGGCCTCGCCGTTGGAATGGAGCGCGCGGACTTGTTCGAGCCGATCCGCCATTTCCTCGAGATTCCGCTCCTTCACTGCCAGCAGCAGCAGGATCTTGGTGGGAAAGTATTTGAGAACCGTGCCCTTCGAGTAACCGAGCGCATCGGCGATCTTCTGGATCGAAACGGTTTCGAGTGTGCCGCTCGCGAACTCCTTTTGCGCTGTCTCAAGGATTCGAGCCTGCAACGCCCGCTTGTCAGCTTCTTGGCGCGCGCGCTTCTGAAAGCGCCGCATCCCTTTAGAGTTTCCTGATCTCTCGGTCGACATCCCAATCTCCGCCCGGTGTGTCCTGCCGCTACATGGCTGGAATCACGAGTAATTAACGCCATTCAACTCGTAGCTTGCCAACTCCAGTGATAAATGACTGTAGTCAATTAACTTGAGGCGACCAAATGGAGGAAAGCAGTGGCAACGTCGGCACGCGAGTATGCCTGCAGCGATTTTGATCCGTTCGACTGGGACACTCGCATCGACCCCTATCCGGCCTACGCCGCGCTTCGTGCGAAGGCACCCGTCATCCGGCTAGAGAAGTACGGCATCTTCGCCGTGCCGCGTTTTGCCGAGATCAAGGCGGTCTTTGCCGACCAGGTGAACTTCAGCAATGCCGGTGGTGCCGGCATCGCAAATTATTTCAAGGAGAAGCCGTGGCGTGCGCCGAGCATTGTCCTTGAAGCTGACCCACCGCTACATACACGCACCCGAAAGGTGCTAGCGCGGATCATGTCACCTGGTGCAATGCGAGGCCTCGAGAATGGCTTCAAGGCCAAGGCCGCCGCGCTGGTCGATGAACTGGTCGAAAAGAGATCGTTCGACGCAATCCGCGATCTTGCCGAAATATTTCCGGTGACTGTATTTCCGGACGCCCTGGGCATCGACACTGAGGGCCGCGAAAATTTTCTGACCTACGGCGCAATGGTGTTTGCCGGCATGGGGCCGGAGAACGATTATTTTCGAAGTCTGATGGCCAAGGCACCTGAGGTTTTGCCTTGGGTTGCTGCAAAATGCCAACGGGACGCCTTGACTCCGGGCAGTTTTGGCGCGCAGGTCTACGAGGCTGCCGATAGCGGCGAAATTACCCATGACGAAGCACCTCTGCTCGTCCGGTCCTTTCTCTCGGCGGGACTGGATACGACAATCAGTGCAACAGGCATGGCCCTCTTTAGTTTGGCCCGTCATGCGGAGCAGTGGGCCATATTGGCTGCCAATCCTTCGCTGGCGCGCGCGGCGTTCGATGAGAGCCTGCGCTATGATTCCGCCGCACCTTACGTGTTCCGGACCACACCGCATGAAACCGAAATCGCTGGCGTGCCGATCGGCAAGCACGAGAAAGTGTTGCTCCTGATCGGTTCGGCAAATCGCGACGAAACGCGGTGGGAACGGCCTGAGCAGTTCGACATCACCCGGCGCGTTTCGGGACATATCGGCTTCGGCACCGGGATCCACGGCTGCGTGGGGCAGATGGTCGCGCGGCTCGAAGGCGAAGCCGTGCTGGCCGCCTTGGCGGCG
>NZ_JBVVOS010000051.1:0-24659 GCF_055807515.1 Bradyrhizobium sp. Kon69
CCACCGGTAATGCACTTGCGGGGAAGTTGCTAACGAAGTTGCCAAGTTCAATTAAGGCTCGCACCAGGGCGCTCCAACAGATCTCGTTGTCGGGTGAATGAAGTTGGCTTCGGCTCTTGGCCGCCGCGCCGGTCGAGCTCAGCAACTGGCCGACCTAAGCAGAGCGTCCGGCGGCCCGGCTTCGGCAGCTAGCTTTCTCCGAGCGTCACTTTGCTCTCGAGTGCTCGTGGGTATTGGCCCACGGAATCGCTGAGTATCGTGAAGCAAGGCCGGCCAATTTCCTGTCACGTGGGCCAATCTCGAATGATCTCGTTTGCTTACAATTGAAGCGTGGCAAAAGCGAACAGAAAGAGATCGCCGCGATAAGCACCGGCGCGGAAGGTATGAGGCAAACCGTACTCGGTTCGACGACACCGTCGCTGCGAATGCGGATTTGGCGAGGGGCGGCATATTGATTGCCTTCCTGCGTTATGTTGACGACAACTTCCAATGTATCTCGTCAGCAGCTCTCGCAGCTTCGCGACAATGCGTTCAAGCGTCGCGCCAATTGCGCCGTGAGCCTGGAAACGATTCTTCTGACATTGCCAGCCAATCCCTTAAAGGGAGGATGCAGCAGGCGCTAAGCTGAACGCGACCATTCCATGGACACGCCAAGTTCGAAGGTTAAGCATTGGCTCCCCGCTATCTTCCCAGAAACAGAGGGCAGCTCGTTCGACACGGAAATAATTCAATCACCACCTACCACGCTGCATGCTGAGGGTGCCGTTCACGGTTCTCGATATTTTCTTGGCTCTGTTCCGATGTCACCTACCAGAAGCCGTAGTATCGCTGGGAAGGCTTCGTGGCCCAGAACTTTTGGCGTGACTTTCGCCACGCTTCCTAGCCGCGGCGGTCGAGGACATATGACTTGAGTATGCCACGGCGAGGTTTGAGGGCCTCGCGAACAGTTGTATCTGGCGACACTCGTTCGATGAGGGGAAGTGTCACTGTACTTGAGCCAAGAACCTTTGAATCCTAACTGTGGGCGGAACAGATCACACCCACATAGATAAGATTTCGGATCTCCTGAACGCGTTCACAGTGTTTTTGGATGCCGCCGCATAGGCAGTCGGCCGAATGAGGTGAACGGCGAACCGAACAAAAGCGAGATATCCAACAAAGGGAAGCAGAAATTGTGAGCGAGCTTACGAAAACCTCCATGGTCTTTCCCCTTGAGGAATATCGGGAACGACTGCAGCGTACTCAGGAAGAGATGGCAAAGCATAATCTGCCAGTTTTACTTCTGCATCAGCCAGAGAACATCTTCTATCTGAGTGGTCTCGACCAAGTCGGTTACTTCTCCTATCAAGCCTTATTGGTTCCGAGCCGCGGCGAACCGGTGCTAGTTGTGCGCGATGTGGAAGTCCCTACGGCGCACAGCACGTCGTGGGTAAAAAATCACACGATCTATGCAGATGCCGCCGATCCGATTCCCGTTTGGCTCGACACCGCGCGAAGAGCCCTCGATGGTCTCGGCCTGGCAGGTGGACGCATTGGGGTAGACGAACATTCGTGGTTCTTGACGGTAGAACGCTGGAAGATGTTGCAGGCGCTGCTACCGGATGCCACTTTGGTCAGAGAGCCGCGGATTGTCGATCACCTGCGCCTAATCAAATCGCCGAGGGAAATAGAGTGTATGCGGGGCGCTGCTAGCCAGGTTGAAGTGGGCATGCGCGCTGGCATCGAAGCTATCGCACCCGGCGTGAAGGAGCTAGAACTCGCGGGCACGGTGTTCAGTGCATTGGTGAACGCCGGATGGTCGGGCGGACCGGTCGGCGGTATCATCACGTCCGGCGATCGCACAAATCTCATACACGGGGGGTATTCCGATAGGCGCCTGGAACAGGGCGATTCCGTCTATTTTGAACTCAGCGGGGTCCATCAAAAGTACTGGGCACGGTTGATGCGTACCGCGATTGTTGGCTCGCCGAGCGCTGAACAGCAGCGAATCGCCGAAACAATCATCCGCATCCAATTCGATGCTATTAAGCTGATGCAGCCAGGCACACCGGCCGCGGTGATCGACCGAGCGTGTCGCGAGCCGCTCCTGGCGTCCGGGCTGCGCCAAACATACACGAACCGCGCTGGCTATTCGCTTGGTCTCAGTGAGCGACCTTCCGCCGGCGAGTTTATGCGGGAGTTCGTGCCAGGGGTGGAATGGGAGCTAAAGCCCGGAATGGTATTTCATATGCTTATGATGGCCGCCGGGATGGGCTTCAGCGAGACAATCCTAGTGACCGAGCGGGGGCCGGAACGCTTAACCGGCATGGAGCGCAAGCTCTTCTCGCGCAATTGAGGACCATCCCGATGGCTAGAGCGTTTCACACTCTAAGGGAAGCGTATCTGGACTATCGAAAAACTGAACCTCCCCGAATGAGTGGACACTGTAGTGGGCTCAACGAGCCAAGAGGTGTCCAATGGAAGGACGTCAACGTCGGTCATTCACGGAGGACGAAAACGCCAAGCCGTGGAGCTGGTATTGTCGACCGTCGATCGATGGGGTGGGTCGCCAAGAGCTCGGTCTGCGCGACTCGGTATTGCGACGCTGGGTAGATAGGTTGCGGCAGGAGCCGGCAGGGATTGGAGCAGAGATGCACCATTTGGTACCATGATCGGCGCGCGTACCCCGGGGTGATAGCGCCTCGAGTGGCCGCCACAAGGCACCTACATTTGCCACTGCGGTGATCGCAAGGCAGGACCTTTACATGGAGGAGAGCTCGACCCATGCGCGCGTCTCGCGGAGCGCTCGCTTTGAAGCTCTTGTTTTGGCTGACTCTCCGCCGGGGCAATCAGAACGTATTGTCGGATTGTCGAGTACGAGACACGGTGGTGTTCTGGCTCCCTTTCTGCGGCGCTCTCATACAAAGCATTGATCGGTAGCCAGAACTTTCTTACCTCGCTCCTTCTACGTGATTGGCACGTATCTTGAGAGTCCCTTGTCTTCACGTGGCGAGGTGTCAACCGACATTCTTCCCCTGGATCACAACCCGCCCCCATAGAACGACGCAAGGAAGAGGATGGAGGGTTCCTCCGAGATCGAAGCTATCGGCAAATCCGCAGTTCCCAAAACATACTCGCACTCCGGTCAACTTCAAGCGGATGACTGATCGTGGGCTGCGACCTTGAGGCTACTGAGCAGTGAGGGAGACAATGGCGACAGAAAGTACGGTGCACGGGAATCTTCAGGGAACAAAGCACGATTTCACACCAGTTTATAATCGTAGGTGGCCGCACTCCTATTTTCGAGCACACTTGGCGCTCGACTATATGATTCCAGATCGGGCCAAGCCGGTCTTCGAAAGGATCTTCGCCGACTATCGACGCATTCGAAACAAAACCATACTGAAGATCATCGATGTCGGTTGCTCCTATGGCATCAACGCTGCTCTACTGCGCACGGATCTGGATCTCGATGAACTTTATGCTGCCTATCTGGAGTCCAGCGGATCGCTGTCGCGCCAACAGGAGATCGAGCATGGCCTGTTCTTTCGCAATCGGGGCCTCCGAGACGACATCCGGTTCGTCGGCGTGGACCCCTCATTCCGGGCTGTTCGCTACGCGCAGGCCCTGGGCCTGCTGGAGGCTGGCATCACGGCTGATCTAGAAACCCGTGACCTGACGCTCAAGGAACGTTGCGCCCTCGTAGATGCAGACATCCTCATCAGCACAGGCTGTGTGGGGTATGCCACCGAACGAACCTTTGCACGGGTGTATCAAGCCTCCGCGAGTTCTCGCCCCTGGGTAGTTGCCTTCGCAATGCACCCCTTCAGTTATGATGGCATCGCCGCGGTTTTTCAGAATTTCGCATTGGAAACCAAGATTGTAGACCGGTTCAGACAACGCCAGCGCCGTTTCGCCACATCGGCGGAACGGCAGGCAATATTGAATGCTATGGCCAAACTCGGCATGGAGGATCGCCTAGAGCGTACAACCGGCTATATTTACGCCTCGTGTTATATCTCCGCGCCGCCGGGCGAAGCGCTCTGAGCCTAGTGCATAAGCACATCTCCGGACGATGTAAACGTGGATGAAGGGCAGCCGCACCGGCGATGGATTCCAAGCGGCACCCCGATATCGCACAATTCTGATAGTAGGTCGCTCGCCCGCAGATCACGGCCATTTCGCGCCCGATTGGACAGGCAGGGGAAGACAACGTAAGTGGTATCGGTCGCCCGATCAGCGTGACGAGCATGGCGGCGGATTGCTCCCGACGCGCCACCATCTGGATTGCCGGGGCAAGCCGCCTTGCTAACGCTATGTTAGGTCTCGCCGAAGTTTAAACCAGGACAGTGCGGGGGCACCTACTCTTAGGAGCGAAATGGCGCTGATCAGCCAAGCATTCGTAGGGAGCGACCGTCCGACCACTGCCATCCGACTCGACATCAACCGTTTGCTTTGAAATTGTGGCCCGCCAGAGCGCGAACGTGCGTCTGGCCAGCAAAAACGTGACGTGCGGCAAATGACAGACGTCAGAGTCTTAGGTTCACATCGTCGCCTCGCACGGCCGGGACGCGATGTCGTCCAGCCGACCTTCAGCCCGTAGTCGCGCAAGATCTCGCGCAGATCCGTCTGAGGCACCGTGCATCGTCGACTGGCTTGCTCATCATAAATAAGGCCGAGACTTCTGCCGGAGCTCCGAATTGCAGGCCAATCCGCACCAGATCCCAGGCGAACGAAGCAAGCCGGCGATCCCGCCGCCGGCGCACGCATCACTACGGAGCAAGCCGCTGACGGAGCGCAGCTTTCGCCAAGTGAGCAGGTTGTGGGATTCGAGTGCGCGGTTAGTGAGATCACAATATGGAGTATCGTCCTCGAGCAGATGTTCGAACTGGGGATGAGGGCCGGTGCGCACTCAATCTTCCATGTTCTAGCTTTGTGCGATTGAAGACGCCTGTGTTGGCAACTCGACGAACCGAGGTACAAATACTTGTGAGCGCGGCGCGTACCACATCCTTTGCGCACCGATTCCGTGGCGCGACGATTGCATGGAATGAAGCGCTCGGGTCGAGACGGGCTGTTGCTTGCGATTAACAAGATCCGAGCGCTTGAACCCCAATAGCGGTCGATTAAGCAAGGAGTAACTCATGCGAGTAGCCGTCGTGCAGAACCATGATCACGCGGGCGTCATCAACCGGTTCGGTCAATGTTGTCTAGAGGAATACGACTGCAATGACATAAAGAATATAATCGCGGCGCTGCAGGAATACGGCCATGAAACGTTGCTTTGCGAAGGCGATAAAGGGCTGCTCGCCACCCTGGAACGTTTTATGCCCCCCGATCCGCGAGTCCGCCCCTCCGGAATCGTCTTCAACCTGGCGAACGGAATTCAAGGCGAGTGCCGTTTGTCCCATGTTCCGGCCATGCTGGAGTTGGCCGGAGTGCCCTACACCGGCGCGGGGCCGCTTGGAAACGGGTTGGCCCTCGACAAGGTGATCGCCAAGATACTGATGCGCGACTGCGGCGTGCCGACGCCCAACTTTCGCGTGATGCGTCGCGGCACGGAGAGTACCGGTGACTTGCGATTTCCGCTGGTGGTGAAGCCGCGTTTCGAATCCACCAGCTTCGGATTGCGGCTCGTACATGAGCCCGTTCAGTTGAGGCAGGCCGTAGAAGCAGTCGCCACTCAGTATGCGCAGGATGCGCTCGTGGAAGAATACATCGAGGGGCGAGAAATTTATGTCGGCCTGCTGGGAAACGGGAAGACTGAAACCTTGCCACTGGTGGAGCGGGACTTCGGCGACCGCGAACTGCGTCTGTATACTCACGAAGACAAAGGGCATGCGGCGCTCGCGGCCATTTGCCCGGCGCAACTCGATAGCAAGCTTGCGACGTTTCTGCGGGATATTTCGGTTGCGACCTTTCGTGCCTGCCAGTGTCGCGACTATGCTCGCGTCGACATCCGGATAGACCGCTCCGGCCAGCCATTTGTACTCGAGATCAACTCCATACCCGCATTGAACGGCGTGTATATCGAGGCCGCAGCGACGGCCGGGTACAACTTCTCAAGCTTAATCAATCGTATCCTCGATATCGCCTATACGCGGTATTTCGGGAGCGGCGCTAGCAACGCCAAATAGGTGTCGAAGGTCGACCCAATCGCTCCGCGGTAGCAGCCTGGCTGTTGCCACTCTGTCGCTAGCGTGTGTTCGGCATTGAGATAATTTGTTGGGACGTCGCGCTGGCATGAAGTGGAACCATTCTCCTGCTGACTGGGACCTAGTGCAGCGCAGCCGTACAACTGGACAGAGCGCGGGACGAGCCGGCAGTATGCAGCAGCCTCATCAGAACCTGGGCACATGCCAGCACCAGATGGCGCGCTCTGTGTGTCGCAAACAGACATTTTCTTTAATGAGCCTCGCTCCGCCTCAACGGCTTTCAATTGCCCACAAATTTCTTCTCTGAGCATGGCGGCCAGGGCGGGTAAGTGCGACGTGAAAGCCCCGCGCCACATGAACGGATCGGGAGGGTGGGCGAGATAACGCCGAGCCGGTGCTGAGAAGGCTTCTTCAAGTAGCAATCAAAACGCCCCACTAGATTGGGGTGGTGTCTCAATTCTTGTTAATCGCGTACGTTACGAGAGCTTGCCACGCGCTGGCTTGGTTGATTCGCAACACAAGCGCGGTGCCAAGATGTTGCGCTGTTAACCGACTTGTTTATGTCACCGTCAGACTAAGGTTCCCAACTATGACCGTCACAAAAACCCAAGCCAAGCTGCAAGCCGACATCGCCACTCTGATGCGCAAAATCGAGGCGCTGGAATCGGCATATGAGACAATCACGATTGGGCAGCTAGTTTCAATGCGGGCCAGAACGCACGGCTCAACGATCGCGATTGAAGTCTTCGACCGTAGCGAACGCGCGACCTACTCGGAGATGGATCAATTGTCCAACAAATATGCAAACGCGCTGCGTTCATTTGGTGTATGCAAGGGCGATCGAGTTGGAGTAATGCTACCAAATCGCATTGAATTCCCGATCCTTTGGTTCGCGATTGCGAAGCTCGGTGCCGTGATGGTCCCGATCAACATGCGATACACTCCGAGGGAGATCGAATTCGTTCTTAGCGACACACAGGCGAAGTTTGCCCTGGTCGACGAGTCCGCATGGCCAGTGTTCTCGGCCATGAATCCTTGGCCTCAAGATCTTGCCTTGGAGCGAACAATTCTCGTTGGACAGCATTCCGACGCGGCAGCGACTGTCCTCGGTGAATTGCTCGATAGTGTCGAGGAGTGTGTGGTGGAGGAGGATGTCAGCCCCGACGATCTGCTGAATATTCAATATACCTCGGGGACAACAGGCTTTCCGAAAGGCTGCATGTTGACACACGACTACTGGGGCGTGAGCTCATACCAGGGGATGTGTTGGGAACAACCCTATCAGAGATATCTGTCTGCGCAGCCTTTCTTCTACGTCGATCCGCCGGGGCATCTTGTGAAGTCGTATCGACAGGGCGGTACGCTCTACTTGGCCCCGCAACTCAGCTCGACGCGGTTTCTTGGTTGGGTCAAGCAGTACCGGATCGAATGGTGCCAGTTTCCCGAGCTCGTAGCCCGACAGGCAGAGGCCGCCGACGAAGACGGAACGACATGCCTGAAGCAGACCCTGAATTGGGGCTGGAGTCCTGATTCGGTGCGGCAATTCCGGAAGCGATTTCGGGTGAATACTCAAGACGCCTACGGCATGACGGAAATCGGCTTCGGTACACGAATGACGAATGAGCTGGACGAATTGGCCGACTCGGGTTCGGTGGGTATTCGCTCGCTTTTTCGGGAGCTGCGGCTGATGAACGAGGATGGGAGCCCCACGCTGGTCGGTAACGTGGGCGAGCTCTGGGTGAGGGGGCGCGGTATCTTCAAAGGATATTGGAACAAGCCGGAAGCAAATGCCGCCTCGTTCGAAGGCGAATGGTTCAAGACGGGTGATCGGATGCGTCGCGACGAACTCGGCTTTTATTGGCTGGTGGGACGCACGAAGGACATGATCCGCCGCTCGAGCGAGAACATTGCTGCACGCGAGGTCGAGGTGATCATCCGGGAGAGTCCCGAGATTGTGGATGTGGCCGCCGTTCCTGTTCCCGATGTCAAGCGCGGCGAGGAGGTCAAGATTTATGTCCAACTGAATGAAGGCGTCGCGCCAGACAATCTGACCGCGGAACGCATTCTTGAGCACGCGCGTGCGCACCTCGCGGCGTTCAAAGTGCCGCGGTACATCGCCTTCACTCCGACACTTCCTAGAGCTCCCACTAGCAACAAAGTGCTAAAACGAGAGCTGATGGAGGCCAGCGATCCGCTTGCCGGCGCCTACGATACTGAGCAGAAGCGCTGGCGCTGAGGGCGACTTTCCACCCCATTCGACCACGCACGCAGCGTCGGTTCCGTACCGGAAGCCAGGCAAAGGACCCCAAACCAGCGCAGGCGTCCCGTCGTTCGATCACTGCCTGCTGTCGAGGAGAATGCCCGGACGTACACCGGCCTGGAGAAGTTCTCCGAGGCCAGAATTGAGGTGCTGCTCGGCTGCCCGCAGATTGCGCCATATCGCGTATGACACCACGCGACCGCGATCAGGTGACGATTCTGCTTGCGCGGCAGGACGCGAATCTGGCGGTAGGTGATCTAAAAAAGGCGCTGAGTCGGGATGGCCGGTGCTGCCTCAGATTTCAGCGGATCGAGCCTTCGCCAATCTGATCTCGTCCCTTTGCATCCTAGTGGATCGAATCTAACACTTGGTGCCCTCTTTTGACGGCGGCGATGATTTTGTCGGGATTGGCCATCCATGTGAAGGGCTTCGGGTTGGCGTTGGTCTCAGCCACGAAGCGGTTGATGGCGGCCTGGAGATCGACGACGGAGTGGAAGACACCGCGCTTCAATCGACGCCGGTTAAGTTTGGCGAAAAAACCCTCGACGGCGTTGAGCCAGGAGCACGAGGTTGGTGTGAAATGGAAGACGAAACGCGGGTGGCGATCGAGCCAGGCGCGAACGTTTGGATGCTTGTGGGCGGCATAGTTGTCGAGAATGACGTGGATGATCTTACCTGCCGGAACTTCCGCCTCGATGGCGTTCAGAAATCGAATGAGTTCCTGATGACGATGGCGCTGCATGTTGCGGCCGATCACCGTGCCGTCGAGGACGTTGAGTGCGGCAAACAGCGTCGTGGTGCCGTGCCGCTTGTAATCGTGTGTCATGGTTCCGAGCCGGCCCTTCTTCAGCGGCAGGCCCGGCTGGGTGCGATCGAGGGCCTGAATCTGGCTCTTCTCGTCAACCGACAGCACGATCGCGTGGGCCGGCGGATCGACATAGAGCCCGACGACGTCACGCAGTTTGGCGACGAAGTTCGGATCGTTCGAGAGCTTGAACTGTCGGCATCGATGAGGCTGGAGCCCGTGCGCCTTCCAGATTCGACGGACCGCGCTGGCACTGATACCGCTCGCTTGGGCCATCAGGTCGGCCGTCCAGTGGGTCGTCTCAGTCGGCGGATCGGCCAACGTCAGAGCGACCACACGCTCGGCCACCTCCGGGCCGAGCCCAGGGATCCGCGAGGGGCGCGTCTTGTCTCGCAGGAGACCATCGACGCCTTCTTCCATGAAGCGCTGCTGCCAGCGCCAAACGCAGGTCTTGGATGTGCCAGTCCGGCGCATGATCTCGTTGGTGCCGACGCCGTCGGCGCTCAGAAGCACAATGTCCGCTCGCCATGCGTGCTTCTGCGGGGCGTTACGGTCCCTGATGATCGCTTCAAGCCGACGGCGATCTGGTCGTGTGATCTTGATGGTATCCCGGTGCGCATGCGCGAGACTCGCACGCGCGCCAAACAAAGGGAATCCCTAAAGGGACTCTTATGTTAGGCAGGAACCACTAGTTGCCGGATTTTGTGCATCATGAGGCTCGACTGTCGGACGCGCGGACGCGCCACTATTCCTCTCGTTTGTATCTGCGTGCTCGATAGCCTGCAAACGATGACCACTAGCAAGGCAGAAAGCGCTCTCGAAGTATCTTATCAAGATCGGGGCGGCATAACTGCAGAAGGGCGGGTTTATTCGCAAGAGCAAGTCGCGCATCTGCAAGTTAGAGCGACTTGTAGCCGACCACGCTGAGTGCAGCGCATGGTGAGCCTCGTACGCACCACGGTAAGATAGTTGGCGGCAACTTGAATGAAGCCTGTGATCTCGCCGGACAGAGCCCACGCAGTAAGAATCGATCGTTTTACCCGAGCCGGCGAGTGGTGAACTCCTGTTCTCAAATTGAGACCGCACTTGATGCTTGATCGTGGTCGAGTAGCTCAGCCATTTGGCTTTCGCCCTCACAGATCCGGGCGGCCGGCTTTCCCGCACCCGGCTCTTACCGAGGGTAACCCGCTTCATATCCGCGCCTGCGCCCAAGTGCGAGTGATGCGTGGAACGGCAGACGGAAGCGTGCCGTCAGGGTCTCGAACTCCGACCAGCCCATGCGCCGACTTTTCTGACTGCGGCGTCTCAGACAGCGCAGCCAAGTCCGTTGCACTTCGAGATAGAAGGTAAGCGCGAAGCCGATACCCTTGCTTCAGAGTTAGAACGAATATGCGAAAAACCCTCCGGCTTGGACGGAGGTTTGGGATGGGATTGGACAGCAAAAACGACGTCCATTTGGACGGCTCATCTGGAGGGCGGGTGAGCCGGCTGGAGGTGCTTGAAGGACCATCGGGGCGCCGCGTGCGTTCGGAGGCTGAGAGAGCTCGGATCGTCGCCGAGAGTCTACTGCCAGGTGCCTAGGTGTCCGAGGTGGCGCGCAAGCACGGAGCGACGCGCTGGCACATTTGCGATTGGCGACGACGCTTTCGACAGCGAGGCATGTTGGCGCCGCGCGAGGCGTCGCAGTCGGCATTCGCGCCGCTGATCGTGGAAAGCGCGTGCAGGAGGGTCACCTTCCGGCGATCAAGCTTGAGATCGCGATTGGCGATGTCGTGCTGCGGACGGACGCAGCCATAGAGGGCGAGCAGCTGTCCCGGATGATCCGCGCAGTGCGAGCGTCACGATGATCACGGCCGGTGCCGATCTGAGGATTTACATCGCGACGCGGCCGATCGACTTCCGCTGTGGCCATGATGGACTTGCGGCGAAGGTGCAGGAGATGCTTCGCCTCGACCCGCTCAGCGCGCAGCTTTCGTGTCCCGATCGAAACGAGCGGACCGGATCAAGATTTTGGCCTGGGATCGAACGGGCCTGGTGTTAGTTCACAAGCGCCTCGAAGGCTGCAAGTTCGTTTGGCCAACGACCGCAAACGGCGTGATGCGCATATCGCCAGCGATGTTCGCAGCCCTGCCCGATCACCCATGTTGATGCCCTTGTTAGGCTGACAGATTCTTAGCTCAGTTGCGCAATGACGCGATTTCGAAGGTCTCCGATACCGCCAAGAGCGGATGGTGTATTCGGAAAGAGATAGCCGCCGCTTGACTGGCGATCAATCGGCAAACGCCTACTTCGGATCTGCACATAAAGCCAGTTCACCGGGATCTTAAGCGTTCGTGCCAGTTCGGGCGGGCGGAGGAGTGAGTCGGCATGCAGCCACCGGTTGCGCTGGGCAGTCACCTTGATGGCAGCGGCACGACGGAGCCGCCCAATGGTGATGGGCAGCACCTTATCGGCGCAATGAGGGGAGCAGTGGCCTTCCTGAGTAAGGATTGCGGCGATCTCGTCGTCTGGGACGCCGTCGGGGGCAAGCGCCAGTAGCGCGCCCGCATTTCTGTGCCTCGCGTCAATCTGGTGGCGGGGTTGACGCTCTTCCTCACCTCGATCTCCGTCACGGCGCCTCCTCGCCAGACGATTCTGGCCAGGGCCAACTCGTGCTCACCGCGGTCGAGCACGACCTTTTCGATGAGGCGTCGCAACAACGCCTTGCGATGCGCATCCGAGATAGTCTCGTCAGCCGATATCTGCGGCAAGCGGCCGGTGAGGCTGATGACCTTTTGTCGAGCTCCTTGCTTATGGCCAGTTGTGTGATGCTTTGGAGGGCGTCTGTCGGGCAAGCGCCTCTTCGGCGGCGCGCACGTCGGTTAGCGCCGCTTCCCGTCGGCGCTCGAGTTCTGAGGCGACCGGGCGATTGTCTGGATCAGCTCAATTGAACTGCCGTTCGGCTAACGCCGCCGTGTATCGCTTGCGCTCGAGCTCTCGTTCTGCGCTGGAACGTAAGGCATTGTTCATCTGCTGCTGGACCCGGCGGGAGCGCGACAAGGCATCGAGTTCGGCCGGCGCCTATGCAGTTAGGAATACATCGGCAACGCCGCATCGATACGGTTGGCCCTCATGTGTTGGCAGGTCGGCTGGCCTTCCTGGGTCCGCAGGTGATTGCATACATACTCGCCGCCTCCTTGTAGCGGACGTGCATCTTATGGCCACATCGTGCGCACCAGGCGATGCCGTGGAGCAGAAGCTCGCCATTGCGAGGCGCGCCTCGGGTTTTGATGCGCATGTATTCGGCTCGGTTATCTCTGATGATGGCTCGGTCTTTCATAAATTGGCCACTCGATATAGGCAGGATATCGATCTTTGACGACGATCCGCCACTCCTCAATCGGCCGCGGAGCCTGTTGCGGCAGGGCGCCCTCCCGCTTCGGCGGCTGGAAGCGGGTTCGTCCATAGACGAAGGCACCCGCCTATGCGGGGTTCTTCAAGACGGCGGCCTACGTCGCGCGTCCAACACAAATCGCCATGCCGATCACGACGAGGCAGTTCGAGGTCACGCTCGTTCAACGCCCGCATGACCTTGGCAACGCTGCGCAGTTGCAGGAACAGCTGGAAGACGAGTCCGAGCCGCCCTTGCACGGCCATGTCGGGATCCTTAACGACCACGCCGCTCGGGTCCCGCATCGGCCTGATTGGCAGCATAACCGCAAGTTCGCCGCGTTCGGCTTTAGCTAGCAAGCCGGCGGTCAGCCGGCTGCGGATCGTGTGTAGCTCAAGCTCGGAGATCGAACCCTTCAGCCCGAGAAGCAACCGTCCGTTGGGAGTGCCCGGATCATAGACACCATTGCGGTCGGCGATCAGACAGCCAACGCAGACCACAGATATCCAGGAGCGGATCAGTTGGTACAGTTACGCGCCGAGCGAGTCACGTCGATCGACAGGATGAGCTCCACTTCACTCAGGCCAATACGGCCAACGAGTTCTTTGAAGCCCTTGCGATGCGCCGTAGACGCGCCGCTCAACCTGAGCGCGCCGCAATGGTTCGAATTCGATCTGCGATCTCCATCAGGGCCCGCGGTCAATGGCCGCTTCTCGAGGCCGTATACATGACCGCTCCCCGATCCGTTTGCCGGAGCATCAAAAAGTCCTTGCCGAGAAGGAGGCCAATGGTATGGACCCCGCCCTTGCCGCGGTGGAATCTCAAGCGTCAACTGCAGCGAAGGAGGATGTTATGCAGGTCGTTCGGATAGGTCTAGATCTGGCGAAGTATGTCTTCGAAGTTCACGGCGTCGACAACCACGGGAAAGTCGTTGTGCGAAAGAGGTTACGTCGCGATGCGGTGGCCGGCTTTTTCGCCAATTTACCGGCCTGCCTGGTCGGCATGGAGGCTTCCAACGGGGCACACTATTGGGCTCGCGTGCTCACGGAGCTTGGCCATCAGGTCCGACTAATCAGCCCTCAGTTCGTGACACCATACGTCAAGTCGAACAAAAATGACCAGAACGATGCGGAAGCCATCTGCGAAGCGGTCGGTCGTCCGTCCATGCGCTTCGTGCCACCGAAATCAACCGATCAGCTGGCGGTACAGGCCGTCCACCGCATTCGCCGGCGCCTGGTCGCCGATCGAGTCAGGCTCGTCAATCAGATTCGCGGTCTTCTGTCCGAGCATGGGATTGTCATTGCCCGTGACATCGCGCAGCTGCGGCGTGGCCTCGCGGTCATCGCAGGAAACATCAATGACGACCTCAGCGAGATGCTCCGAGCGCTCATGAGGGAACTGCAAGAGGAGTTGTCCGAGCTTGATACCCGCATTGCAGCCTATGACCGGCGGATAAGGGAAATCTTCCGTACGAGTGAGCAGTGCCAGCGGCTCGGCAAAATCGAAGGCGTCGGACCTGTGACAGCAACAGCCTTGGTCGCCGCCGTGGGCGATAGAAGCTGTTTCAAGAACGGCCGACAGTTCGCGGCTTGGCTTGGTCTGGTACCCAAGCAGCGATCCAGTGGAGGGCGGGCCCGCTTGTTCGGCATCAGCAAACGGGGCGATCGATACCTGCGGACGCTGATGATTCACGGAGCTCGCGCCGCTTTAAGCCGTGCTAATGGCAAGCAGGATCCGCGAAGCCTCTGGCTCGGCAAGATGCGGCAACGGCGCCATCCCAATGTCGCGGCCGTGGCTCTTGCCAACAAGAACGCGCGGATCGTGTGGGCTATGCTCACAGGCGGCGCGGCTTATGAGCCGGCGCTTTCGGTGAAGGCGGCCTGAAGCGAAGCGGCAATCAAGGAAAGGAGGTCTCACCGGCAATTGCAACAAATGGCAGGAGATGGCGAAACGGTCACCCCGTCGCTTCCCGAACCTGATGTGTGGACCGGCACGGCTTGCGCCGATGTCTCGGGGCCGTTGAGGTGGAAGCGGGCGAAAACCATCGAGGCTCGCGGCGGAGACGTTGTCCAGCCGCATCAAGAAGCCGGATATACGTCAGCAGTTGTGGCCGTCGATCCTGATCAAGCCAGTCGTTGCAATCGGGCGGGGTCCATATACGTCCATACATGACGAAAAGAGAGTTTCGCGCTCTCACACGGCTAGGTGCCGGGTCTTGTTGCTCGATGCCGGGCCTGCAAGGAAGCAGACAAGCTGCCCGATGTCCTCGGCGGTAGAGGCGACCTTGAGCGGCACACACGCGCCACCACGGCATCACGACCCGCGGGGCGCCTGCCTCGCCACGTCCCGTGGTGAACCATGGCCTGCCATGGGCCTATCGATATAGCCGGGACAAGCGGTATTGACGCGAATGGAAGGCGTACGGCCCAATAGTATTAACGGCATAGACGCGCTGAAAATCGTCGGCCGAGAGCCCGTCAAGATCGCCATTCGACATAAGTTTTGTCGTGCCGGCATTGTTGACGAGCACGTCTAGGCGACCCACGCCGCGGCGGCGCGACAATCTTCCTGCAATCCTAATCGCGCGACAAGTGTCAAACGCCATCCGGAACTGCCCCCTTTGCGTCACGAAGAACTGCCCCCACCATCTGGGTTATGATCTCGGTTGAAGATTGTTTCCGGTGGCGGCGCCTTGATGAGGCCGCTCTTGCGCTTGGCTCGGAGCCGGTAGCTGTCGCCGCGGATCGTCAGCACGTAGCTGTGGTGCAGGAGACGATCGAGGATGGCGGTGGCGACCACGGGAGGTGCCATTCGGCAACGCTGCGGTTCAACGTGATCAGCATGGCGCCGGTTTCGTAGCGCCTACTGACCAGTTGGAAGAACAGATGCGCCGCGTCGGGTTCCAGCGGAAGATAGCCGAGCTCGTCGATGATCAGCAGCTTTGGCTTCGACAACGCGAGCAGTTTCTCGTCGAGACGTCGCTCGCCGCGCGACTTGGCGAGACCAGCGACCAGCGTCGTCGCGGTGGTGAACTGCACCGAAGACCCGGCCAGGATTGCCTCTCCCCTGAGTGCAATGGACAGCTGCGTCTTGCCGACGCCCGGCGAGACAGCGTCACAATGCCGGGTGTCCGCGTTCGAGGTTTTGATCCTCTATCCGTTCCATCCTCGGGCCGGGCAGATGGTGCAGGTTGAGCACCGCAAGCGCTTCGCCGGCGAGGACCGTCTGGTCATGGTGCAGCCCGACGGCACACTCGCCCTGATCCCGGCCTGGATGAACGAGGATATTGCTCGCTCTGCAACTCTCACAGCAAGCCCTCAGTTGGCTGTCGAAAGGCTCGTCGAGCTGCGGGCACGAATCGATGCTTATTGCCTCTCGAGGCGAGGCATGGCGCCTGCGAAGGAGGGGATCATGCAACCAATGACGCCACTTGCAACGGAGCCCGAGGAGCATCGCCAGACGCCAGCGATTCCGGCGTCGCAGAGAAGCACTCTCGTCCGCCTGATCGAGGGGCTGCTGGTCGAGGCCCTCGCCGCCGGCACCAATATCGAGACGGGCACGCCAACCGCAGAGACGAGGGAGGCCGCACATGAGCCAGGTCACGCCTGAGCACCTCGCTCGTCAGGCCGTCGTCTACATCCGTCAGTCGACGCCTGATCAGGTCGCCCACAACCTGGAAAGTAAGCGCCGTCAGTACAATTTGCCGGAGCGCGCGCGACAGCTGGGCTGGAGCGATGTTGCCGTGATCGATGACGATCTCGGCCGCTCCGGCGGTGGCGTCGCGCGGCCCGGCTTCGAGAAGCTGCCGGCTGCGACCTGTGAGGTGCGCGTCGGGGTCGTCGTCTCGATCGAAGCGTCGCGGCTCGCACGCAACGGTCGCGACTGGCACACGCTGCTCGAGTTCTGCGGTCTCATCGGCACACTGATCGCCGATGAGGACGGCGTCTACGATCCGCGACAGCCCAGCGATTGCCCACTGCTCGGCATGAAGGGTACCATGAGCGAGATGGAATTCTCGGTACTGCGGCAGCGCTCGCTCGAAGCGCTGAAGCAGAAGGCGCGCCGGGGCGAGCTGTTCATGACGGTCGACGTCGGCTACGTGCGAGTCCGCCACAACCCACCGAGAAGGACCCGGATCGGCGCGTCCGCGAGGCGATCGCGCTCGTCTTCGCCAAGTTCACCGAGATGCAGTCGGTGCGTCAGGTGCACCTCTGGTTCAGACACGAGCGCGTTCCGTTGCCCGCCGTCACCTATGGCGAAGGCCACCTGGTCGAGTGGAAGCTGCCGGTCTGCAACACCATCCTGCACATTCTGACCAACCCAATCTATGCCGGCACGTATGCATTCGGGCGCACCGGCAGCCGCATCAGCATCGAGGCCGGCCGCAAGGCGGCCGATTCGGCGTGGCTCGGCTTCCCTCTGACCGGTGGAATAGTTGATCACGACATCTGCTCCGCTCTTCGCTAAGAGGCCGGAGGTCCTCGAGCGCAGTCCCCTTCGACAGCGCCCCTTCCACCAGGGCGGGCGGAGGCGCACGGTAGCGAAGGTGGTTTTGAGGGGTGGTCTCCGCAAGTGATTCCAGTGCTCGGCCGGGAAATGGTAGAACGCGAACAGCGTGTCTCCATCCTTGCTCAGGCACTCGGCCGTCTTCTCCTATCCCAGAGCGTAGCTCTCGATGAAGGCGTCGAACGCCAGCTCGGGGACAACCCATCGTTTTCAGCTATCCAGATCTCCTGCAATCCAGAACGGCACACGTACAGCCGCAGGCTCGACAGAGAAAATGAGATGCAGTCAAGGGGGCGCGGCATCCGCCTCGCGATCACGCACGTGCCTGGCGGGCCGCGACCGGACCGATACCGGTCATCATCTCGCGCGCTGGCAGGTGACCGTGGCCGACGACGCGCTGGTGGCCATCCTCGGTCTTCAGATCGAAATGCTTACCGAGAAAGCGTCCTCGACCTAGTCTCAAGCGCCTGGGCGAGAAGGCGCTCCGTCAGCGTGGAGGTCGCGGCGCGTCCGATGACAAGGACTTGCAAAAAAGGCGCCAAGCGATGGCGCCCGCTATCGCTGCGATCTGCTCCGCAGCAATGATCCACTCGCTTCTGCGGGCCGAGCGCGATCTGACCGTCTGTTGTTCCGGGGGTGAGGTCCGGGCGACAGTTGCTACTTCGGATCAGGTCGCATCCGAGGGATGCACACTGCGCCTTCGGAGCCTTCGGGAGCGGACTCGATCGCAGGCGCCCCGTTGCGCAACACTTCTGTGAATTGATCCGCGACTTTCCTACGCTGAAGCAGCTTGATTAGCTTTGGACGAGGCACATCGCTCCTTTGGTGGAGGCTTCAGGCCGCCTCACGATACTCCGCCTTCCGATCGCCTCCGTCACCAAGTTTCGAGGATAACTCGGGCTGAACTTCGATACCCATTTAGATAAGTTGTGAACCGTCATGCCCTCAATCATGCGCCCAGCGGAGACGGCTCACCTGGGCGGCCGGAAAACCTCCTGTTTAGGCGGCAGGGCTCTGAAGACTCTTAATCCTCTTCGGCTTACCACCTCTCCTCAACTGCCGCGCCAGCGCCTGTGTTCAACCGAACTGAAGACAGGCTCTAGCTTCGGCATAGTACCGCGGGCCACCGCAACACCGTCTTACCAGTCAGCGCCTCGCACATGGAAATGTTTTAACCCACGACGTTCATCGCGCCAATCGGCATTGCGGCAGTTCCCGTAGCCAGCGAGAAGCCGTCACCGCGTCGTGGTGCTGCCGCATGGACGCGACGGGCTCTTGTGCTCCACACGCTCTGAGTAAGTACGCAGCATTGCGCGCCCGTTGATCTCATCTTTCAGGCAAATCGTCCAACCAGCAGGCACCCTCGACGTGCGGTCGGGAAAAGATTTTTCCGATCTTATCGAAAGCCCTGTTTTGATGGTAGCGCATATACACGCGATGGTCGTCCCCTATGTCGAGGATCTCGATTTTTCCTGTGTAATGCGACATAATATATTTGAATGTCTTTTGGATGCCGCTCAGACGATGGTTGATGCCTCGCGTAATTTCTATTCCGCGAAGCAAAGGGACCTGGAAGTGCGATGCGCCCTTCACCGGCCTGCTCTGAAAGAGATAGTAGGGGCGCACGCCGATTTGGTGACATTTGGCGAAAGTCGCCGCTAAGATCTCTGGATCATCATTGACTTTCGCGAGAAGCACAGATTGATTGAGGAATTGCACGCCCTGTGCGCGCAAAGAGCGAATCTTGCGCTCCGCGTCCATCGAAATCTCACCGATGTGATCGAAATGTGTAACAATTATCGCGGCCTTACCCGCTTCGTGGATTCGTTGGAACAAAGCCGGTAGAGCGGCGTCTTCAAACCTCTTGGGCTCATAGGCGATCATTTTTGTCCCGAATCGAATTGACTCCAAATGAGCGATCGGCAGAAGATGATCAACAATCCCATTGAGCTTGGCGGTGCTGAGCACGAATGGGTCGCCTCCCGAGAGCAGTACGTTCGTCATCTCAGGATGTCCGGCAATATATTGCGCAACCTGAGCGAAATCGGGTGCTATTTCATCAGAGTCCTTGCCGACCATGCGTTTGCGAAAGCAATAACGGCAATATGAGGCGCAACGGTCCGTTACCAGCAACAACCCGGTCTGGGCGTACTTGTGCTGGAGTCCGAGCACGACCGTGTTGTCGTGCTCGCCGCTTGTATCCAAACTGCCTGGGCTTTCGAACTCTTCGACTGAGGGCTCCACGACATATTTCAGCTGATTGTAGTACCCACTATTGGCAATCTGTTCGCGGTAGTATCTTGTAACATGATAACGCGTGATGTTGTTGATTTGCAGTTCACCTTCGGTGACGACGCGCGTCCCTTCGATGAACTTCATGACTTGTCCTGTGACGTGCCGCGGATCATCTGCGCCTGTCATTCGTACACCTTGTCCTACCAGGATGAGCTGCGTCCTAAACCGTACGGCGACTTACTCACTCGTGGTACAGCATTAAGAACGGATTGAAACCTACCCACTCTGGTGAGGAATATTGGAGTCGATGTTTAAGGAAGCGGTGGAGGCAAGTAGCAGCACTCAACGCCGGCAGAGCGCTCCTGAGCGTTATCGGGGACAATCGGCCCCCGCTTGCCAGAGATGAGTCGTCTGAGTCGTCGGTCCAGTCCGACGAGCTGGCCTCATGCTAATCACCCACGATTTCATTGAGCCTATAGATATCAGATTCCTCCCTTCCGCGCAAAATCCGTTCGATGTGCGCCCGATCAGGCTTGCTGCACATCCTAGTACCCGGAATCATAGCTGGGTGATACGGCGGCCATTGAATCTGCGCTGCCGAACTTTTTTCTTGGTCCAGACGAAGGCCCATGCGTCGAGGTAGGCATCGATGTGCTCCTGGAGCTGCTTAAGGCTTGTGAAGGACGCGCCGCTGAGGGACTACCCTGCAGGGCCGAGAACCATACCTCGACCTGATTGAGCCACGACGCGCTTGTGGGCGTGAAATGAAATTCCACATTGGGGTGGGGAGCTGGCGGCCCGGAAAGACGGCGGTGATGCTGTCCATGAAGTCGAGGAACTCGACACGGCGCCGCCGTTTTGAATGCGTCGCGATGATCTTTCCGGTCCCAATCTCGAGCGCTGCAAACAGCGTTGTCGTGCCATGCCGCTTGTAGTCGTGGCTCTGACGGTCAAGGCGCGCCATTGGGCAACTTCAGATAGCCCTGCGCTCGCTCAAAGGCCTGACTCGAAGGCTTTTCGTCCACGCAGAGCACGATAGCCTTCTGGGGCGGGGCAACGTAGAGGCCGACAACGTCGGCAGCTTTGGCCGTAAAGTTCGGGTCGTTGCTCTCGCACCAGGATTTGCGAACCACGAGGTCGATCTTGTGGTTGCGCAGGAACCGCCAGACATATTGGACGTCAACATCGCCCAGCGCCTCGGCCAGCAGCGGCCCGGTCCCGCGTGCAAACCCTCGCGGTGCTGGCTTGCCCAGCTGCTTCAGTATCCGCTCGTCTGTGGCGTTCGTACAGATTGGCTGCTTGCGGGGCCGCAGCTTGTCTTGCAGCCCTTCAAGGCCATGATCGGCGTAGCGGTGTCGCCAAAGGCTCACAATCCGCGGCTGTACTCGAAGCTCTTTGGCAAACGGCCGAGTGCTGCGCCCGTCCGCCGCCAAAAGAACTATATACGTGCCCGCTTCAAATCGCGCTGCAACGTCATCGGTGAACGACAACACGCCTCAGGCACCTTGCGGTCTTTCCGAAAGGTGGACTTCTCTTGCTTCGGGTACCATCCCGATCTTGAATCATGACTCACGAAAAGGGGGTACTAGCAATGCACACGATGATGGGCGGAGGGTAAAAAAGCGCCAGATAAGTTGTCACCGCAGATATAATGCTCAATATCGAAAAACGGCTCTCGGATTGGCACCGGCCACCAGCACGCACAACTGAATCACCCGCGGCGAAGTATAAGGCGTTGATGGAGCGTGCGGGGTATCGGAAGACAGACCGGAGTTGGCGCCACTCAACAGTGAGGTTTCTAACCCCAGCCGATCACTGCATGCCTCGTGCAGGCTGGGCTAGACCTATGATCGCCCTCTGGCTCCTATCGAGGGTTGTGCCGGATGGTTCGGCGCCGAGCCTCAACGATGGGGAGAGGGCTGATGAACGATGGCATTTTCGTGGGGAATGCGCACAAGGCGTTGCGCTGGCCGAAGGGATGCACGGCAGGGAAATTCGTAAAGGATTCCCGCCCCGATCAGATCGAGAAGCTGGCGAAGAAGCTTGGAAGGGTGACCGGCAGGAAGGATGCACGCGGGATCGCACAGTATCGGGTTCGGCCGGTACACGCAAAGTCATCGGTGCGCACGAGATCCGGGAGCTCCTAGCCGCATGAAAACAGGTTCTTGGGCTACCAGTCGATGTGGAATTGAGTATCGCCGAAATTTGCGCGGCTTTGGGCTGAAGATCGGCCCGGTCACGCGGAAAATTTCGAAGCTCGGATCCGGCAGTTAGTTGCTGGTCAATGGAAATTGGAGTGTACTGCCACGGCAATGCTTTCGCACGATCGGCTTTGACGGCAGAGTACGGAAAACTACACAAGGCTGGTGATGACCGGTGTGTCGGTCGGCTGATGACAATGCCAGGATCTCGACCCCTTGGGTGGCTATCGGGTATGAATCGAGGACTGATGACCAGCATTCGCATTGCAAAATCAAACGCGGGGGGCCAAAGCAATACAAGTCGGGAGAAAACTGGCGGAGTCACACTGGCCAGAGACGAAATAGTGCGGACGGCGCTGTATGGGTCACCAACGTTCTGCTTTCGCGCTTAAGGCGGTTCTCATAACTCAGCGCTGGGTCAACAGCGCTCCTTGGCACGCGATCTTTGAAGCGCTCGCCCATTGCGGCAATCATGGCGCGACTTTGTCCGTCGGCTCCACGTCGATCAAAGTGCATCGGCTCGGCGAGCGGCGGAAGGCGGGAGCATGAACACGCGATTGGCGCTTGCGCGGTGGACGAACCACGACAATCCACGCGCTGAGCGTCTCTGATTACGGACCCTCGCGCATTCACTTCACCCCGGACCAAGCCGCCGACTATCGCCCCAGGGCCGGCCGTCTCGAAACCTATTGGAGACAAGGGCTAAGATGACAAGGCTTTCGCGACAAAACCGTCAATCGCGGGCGAAGGCCGCCATTCAATGCCATCTACACTTTCAGAAAACGCATTACAAAGGCGCGATATTATCGAGCGCAGCTTCTGCCGGCTCAACGATTCGGGCCTTTCGCAACTTGCTAGGACAAAGTTTCCAGAAAGCTTCTTGGCTGCGGTCCACCTCGCCGCCACTGTCGCTCTGATTGTTAATTGAGCCTGAACGCTGAGGCTTGTACGATTCCGGACAGTGATACGACCATCGGCGGATCAAAAACACCGCCGCTTGCGGAGCTGATTTTTCGCACGGATCAGACGCTTAATGGCGTTTGAGCGTCTCCGGCATGACTCTTGCTGTTGACAGGCTGCGACACCGGGAAGAGGCGGGCTGAATGTATTCAGACGAGGGCTGGCTTCACTCACGCCATGCAGCTGTCGCAGGAGGAAATTACATGTCCATGAGCAGCGAGAAAACACGCTTGCAAGCAGTGAGCAGCGACGCAAGACCTTCCGACCATTTTGATTCGGGTAAGTCGGACATAACCGGCAATGAACGTAGTCTACGACTGCTCTTCGAGCCGAAGGGAATTGCCGTAGTCGGTGCTTCGCCGAAGCCAAGCCTCGCGAAAAGCATCCTTAACAACATAGTGTCTTTCGGCTATACGGGAAACATTGCTGCGATTAACCCAAACTACGCTGTAGTTGACGACGTGAACTGCTACAGTTGCATCTCAGACGTTCCCTTCCAGATCGATCTGGCCCTGCTATGCATTCGGGCGGAGAATATTCTCTCTGTTTTGGAGGAATGTGAACAAAGGTCGGTTAGCGTCGCACAGATCATTTCGAGCGGCTTTGCCGAACTCGGCTCAGAGGAAGGTCGCGCAAGGCAGCGCCAAATTCAGCGCTGGGCAAAAGAATCGAAGACAACAACCCTAGTCGGTCCCAATAGCATGGGAGTCATCAATCTGCACTGGCCCATGATTGCCGCTTGGGCAAACAGGGTGCCCGAGATTGTAGCGGGAGGCGTCAGTGGCGTGTTCCAGAGCGGCCAGATGGTCGCAACGATGCATCCGCTGATTGGCAGGGGCATCGGAATCAGCAAAATCGCGACCACCGGCAACGAAGCCGGTACAACAACTGCCGAAGTTATCAATTTCTTCGCCGTCGATCCACAAACCGAAATTATCATCTGTTATTCCGAAGGGATCAACGATCCCGAACGCTTCGCGATCGCGTGCGCACGCGCCGGGGAACACGGCAAGCCGATCGTAATGTTGCGCGTCGGCGCTCATCCTGAGGTACGACATACGATCGGCCGACATACGGCTACTCAAGCCGCGATCAATTACGAAAACGACAAACGATTGCTGGAAGAACTGGGTGTGATCACGGTAAATTCGGTCGAGGACCTGATCGAGACCGTCGTCGCGTTCAAGGCGTGTCGCAACCCCCGCGGCAATCGCGTCGCCTTTGCGAGCTTTTCAGGTGGAATGGGGAACATCATGGCCGACCTGATCCTTTCGACGCCCGGCTTGAAGCTTGCTCCCTTCTCCGATCAATTGCGCAAACGACTGGCGGACGTGCTTCCGAACTTCGCGAACAGCTCTAATCCCCTGGATCTCAGCGCCCAGAGTGCCTTTGATTCCGACGTCCTCAGCGGTTGCATGCAGGTGCTCGGGAAGAGCGACGAATTGGATATACTTCTCTGGGGCAATGACTTGCCGATAGGCATTGATGACGGATCTCCGATTGACCTCGCTCTGAAAGAGCTAGTATCGGAACACCCTGAAATTGTTGTTACCTCAATCTCGCAGATGAGCGGAGTTTGTTGGGCGACCGGGGCTGATGCACGCCCGCCTATGTTCGCTGGTCAGCCGATCTTGCAGGGCACGGGGGTTTCGGTTCGAGCTATAGGCAAAGTAGTCGAGTGGCATGCATTAAGGAGAAGGCCATCAGCGCAGGAATGAGCACGCGATTCGTACCTGCGGCCGAGCTCCGGCGAACGTCAAAGAGCAGGACGAGCAACAATCAGGGCACAGGCATGTCGCCTGTCTGCTCGGGGCCATGGCTTGGCTTTAAGCGCTCGAGAAGCACACAAACCTACATGTGCTTGCGCGCTAGGTGCCAGGAGATTGGATTCACCAATGAAGCTCGCAACAAAGCGGGTTCGCGGCGTGTCATATATTTCTTCTGGCGTCCCGATCTGTTCGACCCTCCCCTCATTCGTCACCACGATTCGATCGGACATTGTGAGCGCTTCGCCCTGGTCGTGCGTGACGAAGACTACTGTTGTCCCGAGAGATTTCTGCAGGCGCTTCAATTCGAGCTGCATGTGCTCTCGAAGCTGCTTGTCGAGCGCAGCGAGCGGTCCATCCATAAGAATTGCACCTGGACGGAACACAAGCGCACGGGCTAATGCAACGCGCTGCTGCTGGCC
>NZ_JBVVOS010000052.1:0-22952 GCF_055807515.1 Bradyrhizobium sp. Kon69
GGAATTGGCGAGACCAACATAAGCAAGTCAATCAGGCAGCCTGATTGACCGCCCCGCGGTTCTCACCGCATGCTTACTGATGGTCGCACGGAGCCGTCTCTTCTTCTTTAGACTTGCGGTGTCGCCAACATCGGCGCCATCGTGTTCATGCACGGACGTTGCAGGAGCGAGGCTGCCGCTTGCGAACGAGCTCACGGATTTGGATCTACTCCCCCCTCGTAGAAAGCTCGAGCGGCGCGACCAGCGATTTGCCGGATCAAGTCTCGAGCAATCACATTCGACGGTCCCATCGCAATGGCTGCGCGCGTCGCGGAAGGAACGCTCATCGGCCCGCGGTAATAACTAAATCACTCACCTTGTCGAAGATGTTGTTGGGCATCATGAGCGCCCCTCGACCGGCTCTATTGCCTGAGATCAATGGTCTCAGAGACTCGTGGAATGCGCGAGTCCAAAGCACACTGTTTTTGGTAGCGTTTGGATAATCAGTTTTTCTAATTTCTCATCGGGCGCGCCATTTGTTACGGCGCGATCAAGAACATCACAGACGCCCGACGAAAGCGTACAACTTGGTCGTTGAGATCGCGAGTGAGGCCGGTTTCTCTCGTGTTCTTCGAATAGACAACGTCCCGTTCTGATGAGCCGGGTTCACGGCCTGCCATCGCATTGCCGTTAAATGCTTTCTGAGAGCACGTTGGGCCGTGTCGCGCGAGATCGTTTCTATCGTTCACTTGGATCACTTTACGATCTGTTTGTTGGAAGACTGTTCTAATGCTTGCGAACACGCGTTACAGCGTGAGCCGGTCGCAGCATTTCAGCAGAAGATGGCTCTGGTCATCGATGAAGCGGTAGGGTTCTACCATTCCAGAATCAGGTAGGCTGCACGACGAAGATACTGGGCTATGCGCGCCTAGCACTCCTGCCAACGCGCAAACGGCAAGGATGGGGTAGACGTCTGAAGTAACCTACCACGACAGAGCGGGCCCGAAACCGCTCAGGCGCGATTCCTCCTCCATCATTTGATTCGGGATTGCTGCATTCTGCGCCCGCCGTGGCATTCCGCCATCAATGCGTGTCGGCATTCGTCTGCAGCGGCGCCGTCGGACAATGTGAACGACGTGGTAGCCGTTGTCGTGCAGGTACCGTAGGAAGGCGGGCATCATCGCGGCGGTATGTGCCTTGGCGTCGTGAAACAGAATGATCCCCTTCCCCTCGGCATTCAGCCGGCTGGTGATGAGCTTCAGCTCCTGGTCTGGCGTCATTTCCTCCCAGTCGCTGGCCCACAGGTCAGCTCCGAACACGACGATGCCCCGAGACTGGAGTAGCTCGAGCGTCTTAGGGCTCGAGTCGAAATAGGGGAAGCGGAAGAACGGCGTCGAGGGCGCCATCGTCGATACGCCATGGAGCGCCGTTTCGTCGGCCGCAATCCCACGCTCAATGTCCTCTTTTGCCTTCTCGAAGCTGATCTTCGACGCCATCGAATGCGACCAAGTGTGGTGCGCCATGGTGTGGCCTTGCGCAGCGGCGCGCCGCACGAGCTCGGGAAATTGGGCCGACGACTTGCCGACCAGGAAGAACGTGGCTCGGACGCACTCCTGCGCGAGCGCCGACAGCACCTCTTCTGTGTACGGCGGCTGGGGCCCGTCGTCGAAGGTCAGCGCAACTTCGTGGTCGGCCAAGGGCAGCGTCTGGGCAAAGCTCTTCAGTCCGACCCGCGGATAAGTCTTGGCGCCAACGACGAGCACGCGCGAGGTCCCGAGCGCGTCCTTACGCGGGCAGTCGGCCGCGCCCGCAGCCGTGACGCCGGCAAGCACCGCCGTCGCGGCGCTCACGAGCAGCAAGGTCCATCCGTGCAGACATCTGCCATCAAGGTCGTGTCCGGACGGGTGTCTGGTTGCGGCCTTAAACAAGATAGTCCTGCCGTCCTGGCTGGAGTTGCACCATGCCGATCGCTTCAGCCACCTCGTTTTCCATTCCGGACTAGCTGATCCGTCGCAGTGGACCTGTGCTCAGATCGGCCTACTTCGCTCCCGAGCGCATCAGATTGTCTGCAGCCAGATCATTTGCTGCGTCGTCCAATTGGAATTGATTTAGCAGACCATTGTACTTTGCCGGCCTCCAAAAACTTCGCCTCGTCCAATGGCCACGCTCGCCTCTACACAGTAGCCATATGGCGATATTGATTAATGCAATGGCGCGGCACTGACGCCGGAATTCCGCGTTCCGATGCCGTTTGTCGGCGGATTTCACCCACGACTGTCGGCTTGGGCCGACGGCGCTCCAGCGATCGACAATTACAGCGACTGACCGGCAATAAGCTCAGCATCGGTGCCTCGTCTAGATAGCTCACCAGGATCTTCAGAACTGTGATCTGGAAATTCAACTGAGTGCCAACATCATGTTGTCTAGGCCTACCTCCACATGGTCGGCCTTTCGGAAAGGGCCTCGCGGCCGATCTGTTTGAGGCGGTCGGGCGTCGTCTCACCTCTGATGGCGGCTTCCAGATTCTTCGAGGCGACGTAAGTGCGGGCGCCGGTATCATACGGGGAAAGGCTCTCGCAGACCTCGTCGAGGATCGCGCGCAGAAGCGCGGTGGTAGCGGCATCCAACATTTGGAGATCTCCCCCATCCCTAGTGAGGAAGATAATGCACATTTCGCGTTTCGCGGTTCAAGTGTGTTTGATCGGGTAAGAAATCTGCGACTGCCGCGCCCCGCCACAGAGCGGTCTCCACCTTCTCTTTCTGCTTCTCGGCTTGTGTCGGTGTTCGATTGGGGCTGTCCAGCGATCGCGCTTACGTTTCGATGGACTTTACCGCATGGATGACGCGCTTGTGCTGGTCGGCGAAATCGCCGCGGTCACCATCTTCATTGCCTGAGATGGGCGGCTAATACGTCTGTCATACCGTTCCGCCAGGTCCAGCAGTCTCTTTCTGATGAAGGGGTCTGCCTTGTCCGCTAGATCGCGAATAATCCGAGCCCGGTCTCTCAAAAACTGTTCGTCCACGAAAACACCCATTCACTGCAAACTTCAGTATTCTGAGACTATTCAGTCGTTTAGTTGTGAGTCGCGCTAAGGAGTCGGCAACGACAGTATCACGTTGTCGATCAGACGTGTCGAGCCGACATAAGCTGCGGCGCATAGTGCAGCGGTACGCCGCAGAGGACTCTCGGCGGGCCTGAGCGTATCAGCGTCGACAAGCTCAAGGTACTGCAGTCGATCGACCGTATTCAACCGCTCCTTTGCGATTGCAATCAGCTGCTCCACGTCGCGCTCTCCTGAGCGGAACTTATCCGCTGCGGCGAACAGCCCACGGCTGATGGCAAGACCGCGCCGACGTTCTGCCTCGCTTAGATAGCGGTTGCGACTGCTCATCGCGAGCCCGTCCGGTTCCCGGACGGTTTGTACGGTGACGATCTTAATTGGAAGGTTGAGGTCAATTGCCATGCGGCGCACCACCGCGCATTGCTGAAAATCCTTTTGTCCAAAAAACGCGACATCCGGCTGCACCATGTTGAATAGCTTGCCAACGACAGTCGCCAGCCCACGAAAATGCCCAGGCCTGAAAGCTCCGCACATTGGTTTTGCGAGCTCGCCCGGTTCGACGAAGGTCTCAAATTGAGCCGGATAGATCTTCTGTATATCCGGCGCAAAGACGATCGCAACGCCGGCATCGCGACACAGCTCTTGATCGCGCAGGAAGTCGCGCGGATAAGTACTGAGATCCTCATTTGGCCCGAACTGAGTGGGGTTGACGAAAATGCTTAACTACGGTGACGTCGCATTGCGTCCGGCTGGCCTCGACCAGCGCCAGATGGCCGTCGCGTAGATAGCCCATCGTTGGCACAAGTCCGACGCGTTTATCGGCTCTGCGAGCGCGCGATGAAGCTCTGCGACCGTCGTGATCGTTTGCATGTTGTGCTTCACATCAGGTTGGATTGGAGGGCATCCAGTTCGCGACCGTGTCGCGAAGGCCTTCAGGAAGCCGATAGGACTCTTGCGGTGTCGGGAATGCACCGTTGCGAACATCGGCAGCCCAACGCGACAGGGCCTCCTGCAACAACTGGAAACCATTGGCATAGGTGCGAACAAATTTGGGGCGATGACCTTCAGTCAATCCCAGCACATCGTGAAAGACGAGCACTTGGCCTGAGCAGCCAGGACCCGCACCGATTCCAATGGTCGGTATCCTCAGGCATTCGGTCGCTCGCGCCGCGAGCTCACCCGGAATACCCTCCAGGACGAGAGCGAAACAGCCGGCCTCCTGTAGACGGTGGGCGTCATCGAGCAGGCGCAAGGCGTCATCGGCCTTCCGGCCCTGCACCTTGAACCCACCCATGACATTGACGCTCTGCGGAGTCAGGCCGAGATGGCCCATCACAGGAATTTCGCAATCGATCAGGGCGCGCACTATTTCGATACGCTTGGCCCCCCCCTCGAGTTTGACAGCGTCGGCGCCACGCTGCAGGAAGCCTCCAGCATTACGAATCGTCTCCGCTGGACTGAGATGGAAGCTAAGAAAGGGCATATCGGCCACGAGCAAGGCACGACGCTTTGTGCGTACAACGGCTTCGAGGTGATGGTTCATCATCGCCATGCTGACTGGCAATGTATTATCAAATCCAAGACAGACGTTTCCAACGCTATCCCCGACAAGGACGACATCCACGATCGGATCGGCGATGCGTGCTGTAACCGCGTCGTAAGCGGTGGTCATTGCGATACGACGCCCCTCCTCCTTCCATCGCTGCAGGACTGGAATCGTGACGCGTTCAACAGGCGGCTCTGAAATTCGGCTCATCTTAGATCCCCGATCCGCCCCCGCATGCCTAGAGTCGGCGCTTCCTTGGGAAAACGAGAGAAAGCTGTCAATGGGGAGGAGGAAAAAAGGAATTTACCTCTCCAGGATCAGAGACAGACGCATCAAAACGTCCAATGATCGCGCGATCATCGAATAACAACTTCTCGGCCGTTCTTCCTCATGCGGAGCGGCCTTAGGTCACGCTGAGACACACCGCACGACCCGGTTCAGCTTAAGCCGAGGAAGGTCCCTTAGCCGCAGACGGTTCGCCGGCACGCGCCGCCGTGATGATCGATGACATCGAGGCCTCCCCAACCTAAACCAGCACGAAGCGCACTCAGCAAAGCTGCGAGCCCAAGGGGGACGAGATCTTTTCGTGTCGGAATCAGGATCGGCGCGCTGTAAGGTACGGGAAGGCGATGTCTGTTAAGTGGCAGCGTCGATAACAATCGTAGTTGCAATATCCTCTCCGCGTTACCACCTCTCGCACGTAACCCGGACCTAAGGACTGAGAACATCGGTGCAGGTTCTGTCGCCGCGCGGCGTCCTTTGAGTCACGAGTATAGTGGTAGGCCATGTATTAAGCCGCTCGCAACCAGCGAAACCATTATGGCCGGACTCCCGCCGCGGCTTGAAGCGGTCGACGCACTTCTTTTAGCCAAGGGCCGTTCGCCAGCAGTATTAACGGATCAACCCGAACCTTTCCACCGCATATCGCGCAGCACCTTACTGAACCCCGGTGCGAACTGTGAGAGCTATTGCGCATTCCTCGCCTCCCGTCGGCATTAGGTGGATCGCCCCCTTTTCTTCGCTGCAGCACCATGCCCGCACGTGAATGCGACGCTGGCGATGCCTAGTCTCGCGGCATGTAAGGACACGGGCGCAAGAGTTTGAGCTCTGAATTGCGCCTCCTTGGTGAAGCGGTACGCTCCATCGTCGTGCTTCGCCGGCCAAGTCTTAACCATTGACTGTAACGATATTTCGATCTTGGTTAATGTAACGAATCGCGCGTTGACACTCAAATCTAACGCGCGGGTAGCTTTCCTCGACGGAATTCAACTTGCGCCGATGTGCTGCAGCAACTCGTCTGGAGTTATCAGAACCACCCTGTTTGCCTTTACGCGGTCAGGGTGGTAATCTAAAACCCGACGTCCGAACCTCGGATTCCCCCTCGCTGAACGCGCCAAGACCACCTTAAGCTAGCGCATCGGCGGCATCTGTGATGCCGAGGTAGATTTCATCAAGATCTGCCCCTGTGACGCAATATGGTGGTATTACATAGATCGTATTGCCGAGCGGGCGCAGCAGCAGATTTCGGTCTTTGAAGAAAGCCTGAAGCTTCGGACCGACGCCCGCGAGATAGCCTGCATCCTTCGTTTTCAGATCGAGTGCTGTAATCGTGCCGGTCCGCCGGACGTTTGCAAACCGCGGGTCGGCGCGGAATGGCTCAATTGCCTGCTCTTGCATCGTGGCAACCGACGCCACGCGTTGGCGAGATTCCGGATCTTGCCAGAGATCCAGGTTGGCCTTTGCGGCGGCGCAGGCTACTGGATTTGCCGTCTATGAACTCGAATGAAAGAACGTACGCGTCCGATCTTTCGAATAGTGCGCGTTGAAAATATCCGCGCGACATAGTGTCACCGCGAGTGGAAGCGCCCCTCCCGTGAGCCCCTTCGAATAGCAGGCGATATCGGGGGTGACATTAGCTTGCTCGCAGGCGAATAGTGTCCCGGTGCGGCCCCAGACCGTCATGACCTCGTCGGCAATGAACAGGACGTCCGAGGCCTCGCCGATACGCCTCATCTCTCTTAGCGCCCAGGCTGGGTACATCAGCATCCCGCCCGCCCCAATATGAGAGGCTCCACAACAAAAGCTGCCGGAACTTCGTTGCGACATACAGACTCGAGCGCATCGAGCGTCGCCTGTTCATGACCTCTCGCCGGGAACGGGATTGACGTAACGTCGAATAGCAGGGGCCTGTACGCCGCGTTGAACACACCACGGGCGCCAACCGACATCGCCCCTATCGTATCGCCATGGTATGAATGTCGCATCACGACGATGCACGTCCGCTCTTCCCGATGTTGTGCCATAGCCGAGCGCCATCTTTAACGCGACTTGCACACTGGTCGAGCCACTGTCAGAAAAGAAGACATGCTCAAGTCCACGGGGCGCAACTTTCAAAAGCAGTGCTGCAACCTCCTCAGCTGGTTCGTGGGTGTGGCCTGCGAAGATGATCTGGTTGAGCTTGCCTGCCTGTTTCTGGATGGCGCTCACGATATGTGGATGGCAATGGCCGTGGTCACCACCCACCAAGATGATATAGCATCGATAATTCGACGACCATCAGCGGTGTGGAGATAGGCGCCATCTCCACGTATAACTTTTGTCATCTCCTCTCGGTGAGCGTGTTGTGTGAACCGATGCCAGATCGGCGACTTCGGCTTCATCCTCATTGCTTGAATTGATCGGCACGGAACGAGCTTTTAAAGGCGGCCTGCAGCGTGTCTGCTGCGAGGGGACATAGCCAGGGCAATCGCCCTAACCAACGCGCCCGCCCAATCTCCCGAATTGCGATCTGGGTCTCAGCATTTGGTTCCCCAATGAAGGCAATGCCAAGAATAGGGATCTGGCGCTTTCGCAGAGCCTCTATCGACAGCAGCGAATGATTGATGGTGCCCAGTGCCGTGCTCGCGCAAAGCACGACCGGAAGCCGCCATCGCTCGAAGACATCAATGTAGAGTGTATCGCCCCTCAGCGGGACCATCAAGCCGCCAGCGCCCTCAATCACTAACGGTCGATCCCCGGTGTCCGGCACATCGAGCAAATCTGGCTCAATGCAAATTCCGTCAAGTTCAGCGGAATGATGGGGCGAAACGGGCGTTTGAAGGCGATAACGCTCCGGCACGATGCGATCGGACGAGAGATTGCCCAGTCGCGCGACGAGCTCGGCATCAGTCTCTCCTTCGAGGCCGGCCTGAATCGGTTTCCAATAGTTCGCGCCGAGGAGATCGGCGAGTCCCGCGGAAAACACCGTCTTCCCGATTCCGGTATCTGTGCCTGTGACCACGATCTGCTGCCTCATCGCGTTTCACCTCTGGTCTCCTCGAACAGAGCATCGAGCATTGCACGCACGTCATCCTCCCCAACGTTGAGCGTCAGTGAAATTCGCAAACGCGCCGTGTCCGCCCGGCACGGTTGGCGGCCGGATTCCTCGGATATCGAACCCGCGAGCCTGCAGTCTTGACGCGAGCCGCATCGCTCGTGCGTTGTCGCCAACGATATACGGCACAATCTGCGAGGCCGAAGGACGTCGCCAACCGCGCAAACCCATTTCCATGCGTGAATGCGACCAGCTTGGCCAGACGCTGCTGCCGCTCAGGTTCATGTCGCAGGATGAAGAGTGCCTCCCGCACGGCGACAGCCATCAGCGGTGAGGGGGTGGTGGCGAAGATAAATGGACGGCAGCGATTGACCATAAAGTCGCGTAGCACGCCGGAGGCAGTGACAAGTGCACCTGCCGCACCGAGCGCTTTGCCGCAGGTATGAATGACCAGGAGATTGTCGCGTCCCTCATAGGGCGCGGTGAGCCCTCGTCCCCGCTCTCCGTAAACGCCTGTGGCATGAGCCTCATCCACAATCAGGAACGCGTCGTACCGGTCCGCGATCGCGACCAGGCCTTCGAGCGGGGCGAAATCGCCATCCATGCTGTAGTGACTTTCGGCCACGATCCAGACGCGACCCGTTCCGCCCTCGGCCCGCCAGTCACGAATTGTGTCCTCGACCGACTGGGCGTCGTTATGGTCGCTTATCTGAAACTCGGCCCGGCCAGCTCGCGCGCCTTCATAAATACTTGCGTGCACCAGAGAATCGAGAACAAGCAAATCGCTCCGCTGTGGCAGCGTTGTTAGGACAGCAAAATTTGCGATATACCCGCCACCAAAGAAAAGCGCCGTCTCCGCCCCAAAGAACTGAGCCGCTTCTGCTTCGAGAGTTTCGTGTTCGTCGCAATTGCCGCGCAGAAGCCGCGACCCGCCGGCTCCGATCGGTGTGCCGGCTTCTAGCGCGGCGTAAACAGCCTTTTTCATGCGCGGCGCGCTCGCCAGCGCCAGATAATCGTTCGATGCGAAGTCGATCCCTGCGCGCGGCTCGAGGCCACGCAGTCGGTTGTCTTCCTTCAGGGCATGCAAGGCAGCGACATAGTCGCCAACTTTGACCCCGTGGATGGAATTCATTCTTCACTCGCACAGTAGCGGTAGATCTCGGGAAACATTTGATCGCTGCGAAGAACACAAGCTTCAGCATCGGGTTCTTGGCTTTCAACCTGATAGTATGCGATTTTCTCGGTCAACCACCACAACGCAGGGTCTGAAGATTTTCGCTTCCGCTTCGTCAAAGGACGCATATGCAACGATAATAATTTTGTCTCCGGGCATCGCGAGTCGCGCAGCCGCACCGCTCAAATCTATGGTGCCCGATCCGCGGGGCGCTTCCATAACATAAGTGGCGAACCGCGATCCCGTTTCGATGTTGTGAATCTCGACGCGTTCGTTGATAAGGAATCCTGCCGCGTCCAGCAGCGCACGATCAATCGAAATCGAGCTTTCATAGTGCAGATCGGCTTCGGTCACCGAGGCGCGATGGATTTTGCCTTTCATCAACGTAATCTGCATTTCTCACCTAAACTGGAATTTGCGCACGGCGTGCTCGTTGGTCTGTTTCACTCAGGTAAGCCCGGACGTGATGCCGAGCCGGTTCAGCAGACTCGCGTCACGGTCTTGCCGCGGATTTTTGGTGGTCAAAAGCACATCGCCGATAAAGATCGAACTCGCGCCGGCCAAAAAGCACAGCGCCTGCAATTCATCGGTCATATACTGCCGTCCAGCGGACAACCGCACCACGCTCTTCGGCATCATGATTCGGGCGGTCGCAACCAGGCGCACCAGCGCGATCGGATCGGGACGCTCCGCGGCTTCATTGACCGGCACGCCCTTGACCTCGTTCCACAGGTTGACCGGCACGCTTTCTGGATGCTTACGGAGATTGGCGAGCAGCACGAGCATGCCGAGCCGGTCCTCGAGGAGCTCGCCCAAACCGACAATGCCTCCGCAGCAGACCTTGATGCCGGCCTCGCGCACACGGGCAAGTGTCGCGATGCGATCCTGCAAGGTGCGGGTGGTGATGATCTTGCCGTAGAACGCCGGCGACGTGTCGACGTTGTGGTTGTAGAACTCTAGCCCGGCCTCGGAGAGCCGTGCAGCCTGCTTCGGCGTCAGCATGCCGAGTGTGACGCAGGTTTCCATGCCAAGATCTTTGACCGCGCTGACCATGTCACAGACCTGATCGAGATCGCGGTCCCTTTGGACTGCGCCAGGCTGCGGCCATGCAGAAGCGGCTCGCGCCGGCGTCCATGGCGGCTTGCGCGGTGACGACGACGTCGGCGCGATCCATCAAGCGGGTCGCGTTCAGGCCGGTGTCGTAAATGCGCGCTCTGCGAGCAATAGCCGCAGTCTTCCGGACAGCCACCCGTCTTGATGCTGAGCAGGCTTGCTGTTTCGACGTGGCTTGGATCGAAGTTCTTGCGATGAACGCTCTGCGCCTGAAACATCAGGTCGGCAAACCGCAGGCCATAGAGTGCTTGGGCCTCGGCGCGCTGCCAGTCATGGCGGACCGGCGCGCTGTTGCCCCTGTCTTTCCGTTCCACTCAAGTCTCGCCTTCTTATAATAGATAATCTGCACGATTATCTACTCTGTGGCCACCCGTTCCCGCGTTTTGCCTCTTCGACGTGCAACATAATCGTATGCCGACGCCCAAAGACCGCGAAAGTCTGAACGAATTGCAGAAATTCTGCGAAACTAGTGAGCCTTATGCCGCTCTTCACGGCGGGGCAATGATAGATAATCTATGATGACTGACGAGAACACGACGATTGCGGTGCGCATTGCGGAGTCAATCGGTGAGCGCATCATCAGCGGCGCGCTGCAGCCAGACGCCCCACTCCGGCAGGACCATGTCGCGCGGGAATTCAATTCCAGCCACGTCCCGGTGCGCGAGGCTTTTCGGCAACTGGAGGCCCAACATCTTGTCGTCGCTGTGCCCCATCGCGGTGTGCGGGTTTCCCCGCTCGACACTATTTCAGTGAAGGAGCTCGCGGAAATGCGTGCTGCGCTCGAAGTGGTCGCGTTGCGCAATGCAGCTCTAAAACTCACATCCGCCCATTTGGCACGGATCGAGCTCGCCTGGTTGAAGCAGACAATGCCCAGACCATTCAGGAGTGAGACGGCGAACCGCGGCTTTCACCACGCGCTGGTGGCGCCCCGCTCGATGCCGCGCCTGCTCGCGAGCCTTGGCGGACTACAACTTGCAAATTCACGATTGGTGTTCGCGATGGCGCGAAGCGTCGGCTGACGACCACGGTCCAGCGAGGGTCACCCGCATGATTCTGCAGGCACTGCGAGCGCGCAAGGTCGATCAAGCCTGTAACCTGCTCGCACGCCACATTCAAACGATTGAGCGCCTTGCCCTTCCCTCTTCCCGAGCAGAAATAAGATCTGATGAGATTCGTTGAAAACCGCGGACCGTCGCAAGGGCGTCAAACCACAGAGCGCCTTGCCGAACGACATAGCAGGCGGCTATAGCGTTGCGCGCCTCGATCCAAAGGTAGTTATGCGACCTACTTCCGATATCACAAAGGGCTATCCATGATTCGTCACATCGTCTTGTTCACCTCAAAGGATGAGGCCCATATCGACCAAATTATCGAAGGCCTGTCGGTACTCACCACAATCCCACATGCACGCCGGCTCGAGGTTGCTCGCAATCGCAAGACCGACCAGCTCGGCAACGATGTCGACGTTGTGGTCTATAGTGAGTTCGACAACGAGACGGAACTCGCAGCTTACAAGGCGCATGATCTGTACCAGGAGTCGATAAGGAGAGTACGACCACTTAGAGAACTCCGTTTCGCAGCTGACTACAACGTATCCTCAGACGCGCGGTGCGCGTCAACTCGCAAGCCATAAGGACGACTCCGCACACCACGTGCACAGGTCAGGGTCAAACTGGCAACCGATCTCAGGACGTCGTAGGTCGTTCGCCTGGGCGAGGATCACAACGAAGGCGAGCCTCACAACAGGTCCGCCGTCGAGAACTGGCAGCCCGATGCACTTCCGCGAACAAATTGGATCGAGCCCACCAGCGCGATGCGGTGCCTGGCGCGTCGAGCACACCTAACGTTCCTTGATAGCGCGGCGAGGCATGAATCACTAGATATTTGGGCTCCAACCCATTCATCACTTATATGGTCAAGGACGGACAGGCGAGTTGCACGGAGGGGCACCAACTAAGCTGTTCAAGCCCGTTCTAAAGCGTTCGCAACCGTCCGCGCCGTGACCGACACCCCCGGAAATAGGCCATTCCGCGTACATCGGTGTTCGTGACCGTTTGTTCTCATCCGATCGCAGCCGCCCGGTTTGTTGGTATTTTTGTTGGTATCGTGTTGGTATCGAGAGAACAAACGTTCACGACGACTTTCGCTATTCCGGACGCAGGAATTGAGCAGATGGCCCGCAAGAACGATGGCGCGTGCGCCAACCTAAAACTGATCAGGACCGACGTCGACTGCCACGGCGCCCGACCAAAATACGATAAGGGCGCGTGGAGCCCCGCCACGATTTCCGATGTGACCGGCGGCGGTCTCTACCTCTTCGTCACGCCGGACCAGAGCAGGCCCGGCAACGCTGCCTCCAAGCTCTGGCGGATGGCTATCGCATCCACAGCCGTAAGAAAACCTACTCCATCGGCCCTTACGGCAACGGCAAGGATGGCAAGTTCTCGCTCGCCGACGCGCGGCGCGAGCGCGACAAGGCCAAAGACCTGCTCAAGGAAGGAAAGACCCGAGCACCGAGAAGCAGCTCGACAAGCACAGGCTGGCGGCCGCCCGGCCTTTCGAGCAATTGGCCGATGAGTGGCTCGCGAAGAAGAAGGTGGAGAAGGTCAAACGCGGCAGGATCGACCACTGGCTCGATCCCAAGAAGGTGATGTTGATCAAGGGAAGCGCGCAGGAGGGCGTGCGGGTGGGGTCTGAAGCGGATTGCGCGGCAGCTGGGGTGCAGCCATCACGCGGTGAATGACTACTTGGTGGCGGGCGGGGTGAAGGCGTTCAAGTCGCCTGAGCGCCCGAAGCGGCTCGACGGTCACGCTGGCCGCCCCTTGTCGCCTTGAACTGACGATTTACGTGATCCAGCGGGCATGGCGCGGCCTTGTCGCTGATCGTGGTCGTGGCCGGGTTTGCCGCGGATGTAGGCCACCGCGCCTTTTCCCTAATTCACTTGCGTAGACTGTCCGGACCCTGACGCCTTGCAACCGACACTCCGATCTTTTGTATCGCATCGGCCAACGCTACGCTGGCGTTGCGAACAGTCAGCGAAACTTCGCGCGCCCGCGGCTCAAATACAAGGATGGCCAGCGCCACAGCTGCCGCTGCTTCCGGCAGGTTTGAATGGCGTGAATTAACGAGAACGTCTGAGATTTCACGGGCCAATTCGGCATAATTCGCAGTGTCCGACAGATTATCGCTGGACGCCGCGCTAGCCAAATCAATCGACATCTCCAAGTCTACTTCGAGGAACTGCAAAGCCACTCCGCCAGGCGGACCGATTTGCGCATGCCCCCCCAGACCCCGCAGAAATATCTTGTCTACCTCGAGAGACAACTCGGCACACCTGTCCACTGCCTGGGCCGCGCACTGTCTTGTGGGTCGTCGACATTACTAGGAACGGCGATGGATGCACCACTCCTTCGACAAGACCGGCGGAACGGGCCATGTCTGCCATAAGTTACGCCCCTGCGTTCCCATTTCGCAAAGTCCAGAGCGCGAAAGCGCAGCCTGTGCTCGTGCGCAAGCCACTCCAGCCCGTCCATGACTTAGCATTCAGCCAGATTGACAGCGAGACCTCCGAGCGAGGTCTCCTTGTACTTCGATTGCATATCTCTGCCTGTCTCTCGCATCGTTGCGATCACCTTATCGAGAGACACCACGTGTTTCCCGTCTCCCTGAAGAGCGAGAGAGGCAGCACTGATTGCCTTTATCGCGCCAAACGCGTTACGCTCGATACAGGGAATCTGAACGAGCCCACCGATGGGATCACACGTCATCCCGAGGTGGTGCTCCATGCCGATCTCAGCGGCATTCTCAATCTGCTCGTTTGTCCCCCCCAAGACCGCAGCCAGCCCGGCAGCAGCCATCGAACAGGCGACACCTACCTCTCCCTGGCACCCCACCTCGGCGCCAGAGATCGACGCATTCATCTTGAAAAGCGCCCCAATGGCAGAAGCCGTTAATAGAAACCTGCGCAGTCCGTCGGGGTCTGCTTCATCGCAGTGATCGCGGAAATAGCGAAGAGTTGCAGGAATTATGCCGGCGGCACCATTCGTCGGCGCCGTAACTACACGGCTCCCGGCAGCGTTCTCCTCATTGACCGCGATCGCGTAGAGGCTAACCCAGTCCATCATGGCATGCTGAGCCCGATTGTTCGAACTGGAGGCTTCCCGAAGTCGTCGATGTAGCGAGGGTGCTCGCCTCCGCACTTCGAGCCCGCCAGGAAGGTTGCCATCAGTGGCCATGCCGCGATCGATGCACGACATCATGACTTGAATTATCTGATCGAGCTTGGCTTCCACTTCTTCGCGAGGCAGTCGCGATAGTTCGTTCGCCATCACCATGTCTGCGATAGAGATACGCGCTGAAGCAGCCATCGCGAGAAGATCGCGCCCCGATCTGAATGGATATGGCACCTCGTCCTCGGAGTGCCCCAAGGGCTTCCCGATATCGTCTTCCAAGACAACGAAACCACCACCTATAGAGCACCATCGCTCGTGATGAAGCGGTTGCCTATCCGCATTCACCACCGTTAATGCCAGGGTATTGGGATGATGAACTGCCGGAGTGACGCCATCGAATACGACATCGGATTCCAACTCAAAGGCGATTGAATGACTTCCACCAAGACGTAGCGTTCGCTCCGATCGTGCTGTAGCTACAATCCTGTCGGCCTCGTCGGGGTCCACCGTTTCCGGAAGCTCGCCAGCGAGGCCGAGTATGACCGCCTTGTCGGTACCGTGTCCCTTGCCTGTCCAGGCAAGCGAACCGTACAGGTCGACTCTGACGCGAGCAACTCGCGACAGTAGTCCGGCAAGCCCCACGCGTTGGACAAAATGCGCCGCTGCCTTCATGGGGCCGACCGTATGGGAGGACGATGGTCCGATACCGACTTTGAAGAGCTCGAAAATTCCGATCATCGATTTTGCTCGATCACGTCGGGTGATCGGACGAGACTTTCTGGCAAGCTTCGTCCAGAGGACTCCAGACACAGGTTGAAAACGAGCGCCACACTGGCCTTGAAAAACATCTTGCTCCGGCCGGGCGCGAAGGGTGGGCGACACCGCATGTCCTTCCTGCCGCATAGATCGCTTCTCATACGCGCGTCCGTATCCCATCGGCATGTTTGCTTCGAACCCGAGTTCTCCCGTATACGACACGGAACAACGGCGTCGGGATTTCGCAAATTGGCCCCTTACGGACACTCATCTCTGGCAAAGCGACCGGCGGCATGTCGGGATTTTGCACTATGGCCTCTCGAACCTGCAGGCGTTCGAAGCTTGGACGGCGTTTAGGGCTGATCTCTGGGTGGTTGAGGTCATTCGTCTGCAGAAGGTCCTCCACGAATGCGAATGACACGAGCAACTCCGGCTGCTGCGATTGTTACGTGAAAGCGGGTCAGTAGACATTCCTCGACAACGCCGTCGTCCACAACGAAACCATCCCCAAACGAGGTCTGCCACCCAACTCGTGTGAGCTCAACTTCAGGCGACAACCCAGCCATTCCTGTAAGCCAACAGTAATGCGGTCTGAAGGCGAAGTTCGCTGATTTCGGACCAAACAATTCCGCAATTCTGCGTTCGATTGTCAGGATGCGCAGCTTATCGCCCGGCGAAGCTGTCGAGACAATTCGTGCGAGTGCGATCGTTCAAAGCTACCAATCAGGCGCAGAATTTCGAGGAAATGGGGGCGCGCCAAAGTGAGGCGACCGCAAACTAGAGGACACAAACGCTGGGCAACCGTTGCGTTTGGGTTCCTTGCCGGAAGCACACTTCGCGCTTCAATCGCGCGAGTGGGATGACATTGCATGCCTTGCACCAAGCTCGATCCGAAGATAACTATGTGCCCACTACCGATAGCACAATTTACGGCCATACATGATTCGTCACATCGACCAGATTGTCGAAGGCCTAGGCTCACCGCAATTCCACATGCAAGCCGGACAGAGGTCGCCCGCAACTGCAAGACGGACCAGCTCGGGACCGATATTGATGTCGTGGTCTATGGTGAGTTCGACAACGAGACGGAGCTCGCAGCTTACAGGGCGCATGATCTCTACCGGGAAGCGACTTAGGCGAGTACGACTACTCAGAAAACGTTTCGCGGCTGATTACAACGTATCGTCTGACGCGCGGTGCGCGTTGACTCTCAAGTCATAACGGCGACTGCGCGCACCACGTGCACAAGTAAGGGTCAAACTGGCAATGGATCTCAGGACCTCTTGGGTCTTTCGCCTGGGCGAGGATCTCAAACAGCGCGCCTCTCAACACCACGCCCGCCGTCGCTAACTGGCAGCCCGATGCACGTCCGCGAACTACAGTGGATCGAGCCCGTCAGCGCGATGCGGCGCCTGGCGCGTCGAGCGCACCTTACGTTCTTCGATAGCGCCGCGAGGCATGAATCACTTGGACGCTACTCATTTTTGGCCTGCGACCCATTCATCACTTATGTGGTCAAGGATGGCCAGGCGAGTTGCAATGAATGGGCTCTCGATCGCGATCCATGGGGAGCCCTCCGCACCCTGCTCGCGAGCTTTCCGCAAGAGCATCGCCCCGATCTCCCTCCCTTCCAGGGAGGCGCGGCCGGGTTCTTTGGCTATGATCTGAACAGGACATTGGAGCGGTTGCCGGCACCTACAATCCTTGGTCAAAGTCTGCCGCAGGCCATCCTCAATCTATATGACGTGGTCGTCAGTTTCGATCATCGTGACGACAGATGCTGGATCGTTTCTACCGGATGGCCGGAGCGTGATCCTGCGCGGCGGGGCGAGCGCGCACGCCGCCGAGCGGATGAGTTTGCAGCGCTGCTTGCCGGTCCAGAGGCACCGCTGAGTAACTCCCTCAGCATATTGGGCACATGGCATTCGAGCTTCAGCCGTGAAAGTTACACTGCGGCCGTACAGCGTGTTATCGATTTGATTCTGGCTGGGGATGTCTTCCAGGCGAATATTGCGCAGCGTTTCAGCGCTAGGCTTGCCGATTCGTTCGATCCCATCGCCTTCTACTGCCGGCTACGATCATTAAATCCCGCTCCCTTTGCCGCTTTGCTACGCTACGGCAAGCTGACCATTGCGTCGAGTTCGCCGGAGCGGTTTCTGAAGCTTGACGCACAACAGGTCGAAACGCGCCCCATCAAGGGCACGATTGCGCGATCCGCCGATTTCAGGGAAGACCAGCGTCGCGCTCAGTTCCTTCTGGCGTCCGAAAAGGATCGCGCTGAAAACACGATGATCGTCGATCTTTTGCGTAGTGATCTATCACGTGTTTGCACTGCGGAATCGGTTGAACTTTCAGCGTTGTGCGAACTCGAAACGTATGCCTCGGTGCACCACCTCGTGTCCGTCGTTACGGGCGAGATTGCCTCAGACCAAGACGCCGTATCCCTCCTTCGAGCTTGCTTTCCCGGCGGCTCCATTACCGGGGCACCGAAGGTCCGAGCGATGCAAATCATCACAGAAATCGAAGGTGTGGCACGAAACGTTTACTGCGGGGCAATCGGCTTCATCGGCTTCAACGGACACATGGACACAAATATAGCGATCCGCACTGTTACGATCGATGACGGACTCGCCGCGTTTCACGCTGGTAGCGGCATAACTGCAATGTCGAAACCAGAGGCAGAATACGAGGAGACTCTCGCCAAAGCGCAGCGGATCTTTGACGCATTTCATGCTGATTCTTTCGGTGTATCTTGATCGTTATCATCGATAACTACGACTCATTCGTCTTCAACATTGCACGCTATTTCCGCAAGCTGGGTGAAGCGACGGAGGTAATTCGGAACGACATGATCAGCGTCAGCGATCTTGCTGGCCTTAAGCCGGACGCAGTTGTTATCTCCCCCGGCCCGGGCACGCCGATGGAAGCCGGAATATCTACTTCCGTGGTTCGTGAGCTTTCCGGCCGCGTCCCAATTCTCGGCATCTGCCTCGGACACCAGTGTATCGGGACCGTCTTTGGCGGACGCGTGACACGTGCACGTCGCCCTATGCACGGCCGGTCCTCGTACGTAACACATGACGGACGCGGCCTGTTCAAAGAACTTCCCTCGCCATTGCGCGTAGGGCGCTATCATTCCCTTATTGTAGAGCTCGATGAGTTACGCGCGCCACATCTTGCTGTGACGGGCCGCTCGGGCGAAGGCGAGATCATGGCCGTCGCACATCATCATCACCCAACTTATGGCGTTCAGTTCCATCCGGAGTCGATATTGACGCAGGAAGGTTATGCGCTGCTCAGGAACTTCCTGCGAGCCGGGTAGGCTTCCTAAGTAGTGGATCTGGCACGCGGGAGGACGTCTTGCAGCTACGAGAATCCAAAGCATAGGGTCGCTACATCATTGGGGACGGCCAAGGCGCCAATCGATGACGCCTTGACGTTCGTCCGCCAACTGAATCGACGTCCGCGCGGGCAATGGCAAGGTCGCTATGGCTTGCGGCCCCTAGAGTTATCAATGCCGCATGCGCGGACGTGAGACGACACGAGGTCAAGGGAGGTTCGACCGGTGCTGACAGCTACGTCGCCCGTGATTGAGGCCGGTGCCGGTGCAATGGATGCCCGATTATACGTGACGCCGTTCAGCCGTCGCGTCCCAATCGTGTTGCCTGGCTCCTGATCAAAAGAGAACGCGAGCGTACTTATTGGTGACGTCCAACCAGGCGGAAGCTCGACGCTCAACCTGCACAGCGGACGTATCCACTGATATGATCAAAAAGGGATGCATCGATCACTCTCGACGATCACACATCCGCGCCATGCCCTCCTCGTCGCCGGAATGCGTAGATCGGATTCAGCCCACAATAGGATAAGGTACCGGATGCGGTTGCCATGCACTGGTCATAGGTCGAGAACTGGCAATTGCCCGGATATCCCCAGGTGCGTCCCTGCAGGCAACAAACGTCCTGCCGAGGCGGTGGGAGGAAAGAACGACCGCGCGGAGCGGCGGTCGAAGGCGATCCAAAGCCTACGAGCATGGGAAGTGCAAGCACACCGACGAAGAAAAGGTTGCGCATGATCTAGCCTCGTTAAGCCTTGGGAGGATAGAAAATCTAGAACTGACGTTTTGATCCTCGTCAATAGCAAAACGTTTCGTAATCCGTTCCGCCGATCGCATTCCGAACTATTCAAGCGCCGGGCGCTGTGAGTTTGGAGCAGCATTCCTGCTAATTCTAGAATGGATTGCATTTTTCAAGCGTGAGGAGCGTGCGTGGGGCGGAAATCCTATGGCGAGGGAGCCTAAGCCCTCTCGCACTGGCGCAATAAGCCGGTTTCGGGACGGCCGCAGAACGGCGCGCTTAGCAACAAGCTAAAGTGGAACATCGGCCATCAGGTACCTCGCGAGCGCGCATCGCTTGACATGAGCAACTTGAGGGAGCCCGGTAGGGCTCACGAAGATTCAGTGAGCTTGAGCTCTCATTTCGTGATCGGCCTGATTCGGCGCAGCAGTAACTCAGCATACTCTTCACGCTCGCGCATAAAGCGCACTTGCTGTTCTTTGAAGCTCTCGACCCGCTTCCTGATCTCATCTCGTTCGCTGCCGCCATAGTCGGGCAGAGTGAGGTCACTCGGGTCGACGACTTTCTTCGACTCGGGCCTGGGCAGCTCGATCTGCACCTTCAGCGATTTGGTGAAGGCTAACGTTTCGGCGACGAGCGCGTCGAGTTCCTTCTTCCAATGATGCATAAATGCCCCCGCGGCACCGCCTGTTGGCCAGCCTGATCCTATCTGCTTATCCCTGAAAAAGGCCGCCGACAACGTCGCCGGCGGCCCTTCGGGTTCAAAATGCCTATCCTGAATGAATGCAGTCCAGCCCCGGCGACAACCATTCCAATCTGAAAGGGCGTCATTTCCCAGTTTTACGTTTCAGAAAGCTTAACGCGGCTCTTGCGGACCTCATTCAACTCGGCGAAATATCGACTGTCTGTCCCCGCGTGGCTGCAATTCCCGGTGCGGGCACAGGGTCGGTACCCCGAAAAGAATTGAGTCAGGCTCTGTAAGCCGTCGTTGGCGCAGGACGAAGTTGCCCGCTGGCACCTATTCGCGATGAGTGGGCTCGGTGCCTCCAGAATGAGTTGCCCCACTCCATCGAACTCTGGACGGTCCCTCTAGTCTCCGCATTCCCGCCACTACGGGATGAGGAGCAGCGCGCCGCACTTCAAATAGCCGAGCATCTGCTGGGATGTCGGGCGGCGCGGGCGCTCGGGAATAGCCGACACCGCCGCGATCCGGCGCGATTTTCAGCATAAGCGTAGTGTCCCGGCGCTGAACGTAAGGTAAGAAGAAAGCGACTCGGCTCGTGCTTCAGCAATTTTAAGCCGCTGTATCAGCCGAGCACATGATCTAAGTTGAAACGTTTATGCAGTCAGCTTCGATGCGGGATACCACGTGCGGGAAATGTTCGCAAATAGCAGCAAAGGGCCACTCTGCAGGCGCGCATGCACCGTGAAGATGAAACTCGGACGAACCCTGCTGGAGCGATGCAAAACACTACCCGCAGGGTTGGCGTGTTCTGCTAAGTGGAGATGAGCTAAGGCCTGATGTCAACGCTGGCAATTTAGTGTTGCTCTGACAGCCATCCTGCAGACGAGCCGCGCACCACCAGCCGCGGATCGGCGGCCGGGCCTGTAGCTCAATGGTTAGAGCCGGCCGCTCATAACGGTCTGGTTCCTGGTTCGACTCCAGGCAGGCCCACCAGTTTCGCTTGTTGTTGGTGGTGGTGGCGGCTGGTGCGAGCTCTCGATACGACTCCCAACAGAATCATAAAGCGGCTCGAAAGCGATAGCGGACCTCTCCTGCTGTTGAGGACACGCCGAGCAATGCTTGAAGTGAGCGCACAAGCACAGTCGCCAACGCGCGGTCGTTCTCGTCCTGAGCTGTCCGTCCGTATCGACTCACAGAGTCTCGTGCGCCCCAAGCCGGTCACTTGGCACGCTTCATCGATCATACAGGTCAATCTCTGGGAATGGTATTTTCTTGGGCTGGCAGACTCCGAAGGTCAAAGCCGCTCTTGTGGCAGTTGACCGCCGTTTCCCTGTCCCTGATTTCGTCGCAAAAAGCTCCACCTTTCACGCCCGTCGGGGATGAGGGTTGGTCGTGCAGGCCGAAAGGTCAATGCGAGCGCATGGACACAGCCGCGTAGGGCAGCGCGCGGCGGCTGGGCTTCGAAAACATTCGGATATCAGCTTCGGCGCGGAACCTTTCTATCGAATTTGGTCCGCCGTTCATTTGTGGCGAATCGGCAGTGAAACCACCACAGTGAAATGCATAAAGGCCCCCCGGGGAGAAGGCAGGTCACAAGGCAGTACCCGCTCATTTCTTTGCTAAATCTTTCGAGATCAGCATGGGTCGGTTCACCGGCGCCATCGGCTCGGCCCCTGAGCGGACCTCTTTGCGAAACGCACCGCTTGCGACGAAACTGGCATCGTGGGAGGCGAATCTTGTAGCTGGTTCAAACCACGGATGCGAGCCACTGCAACGACTGCTCGTTATGGTGGGCAGCAATTCGTACACTCAGCAACGCGTTAGCGGCAACAGGACATTCGGCCAAGTCCAAGCCTCTCAGCGGTGGCCATGCACGTTGCTTGACAGCGTAGACCGGGTTCATTCCGCAATAGGCGTTTGTCCCTGGGCTGGCCATACATTTACCAGAGGTAGAACTGGTAGTGCCCGGATAGCCCCGATCTGCCCCTGCAAGTAGAATAGGTCCTGTCGGGCCGGCGGGACGTATCCCGAATGATTCCGCGGAGCCGCGGTCGAACTCAGCCCTGCCCCAACGAGGACGACGAAGGTGAGCACAACAATAAAGTGACGGCGGCGCATAAGACATCTGCTCCCTTCACCTGCTGAAGGACAGGAGATGATGCGATGTTTTATCTCGGTCAAAGTTTCTGGGTCTGCGGCCCCTTCACCATGCCGGGCGGCGACCGATATGGCACTTTCACATAGCTCACGAAGCCGCAATCCTGCAGGACTGTCCGGAAGATCGCACGAAAGCAACGTGCTGTCTCTCTACTGTAGTGAGAGCTAATGGATTGTTGTGAGGCCACGCACCTTTGCGCTTGTGTTCTGTGCCGGCGCATATTTCCGTTCTGGGTCATACGTTCCGACATTGCCGTAGGCATCCCGACACTTCCCTAACCGACCGCTTTAGTCAGATCCTGCCACCCTGCGGGCCATGGCTGCTAGATTTGGAATGACGGATTGATAAAACCTGAACGGGGTGGAGTTCTTAGAACCATCTTATCGTGCGGCGGCGATTTCGGTACTAGGCTGCTACACAGTGACAAGCCACCTTTTCACTTAACCGCGCACTAATGTCACGAGGGCTTGCGACGTTAAACGCCACTCCCATTCTTCCCAAGAAGAGGTTCACAATGGTCAATCGCATGCAGTTCTACATCGACGGCGCCTGGGTCGATCCTGCCGTCAAGAAGTCCACCGCCGTGGTCAACCCGGCGACGGAAGAGGCGATGTACGAGGTTGCGCTGGGCTCCAAGGCCGACGTTGATAAAGCCGTCGCCGCCGCCAAGCGGGCGTTCGTGACGTTCTCCCAGACCAGCCGTGACGAGCGCGTTGCGCTGCTGGCGAAAGTCATCGAGATCTACAAGGGCCGTCTCAAGGAGATCGGGGCCGCCGTCTCCGACGAGATGGGCGCGCCGCTACCGATGGCCGAAAAGCTCCAGGCCGGCGCCGGCCTTGGTCACCTCATGACCACGCTCGACGTGCTCAAGAACTATCATTTCGAGGAACCGGTCGGCACCGCCATGGTGCTGCGCGA
>NZ_JBVVOS010000053.1:0-19657 GCF_055807515.1 Bradyrhizobium sp. Kon69
CCTGCCGGCTATCTCGCGACCACGCGCAAGTCTCGTGGATAATCTGTCAGGTATTCGGACCCGGTCTTGGTGACGACCATTGAGTCCCCGGTCCTGCCGCCAAGCCGGCCATCCAGGCTGATACCGCCTGTCGCAGACGCTGTGCCTTGTCCGATGCTTAGTTTAGCCGAAGCGAGCGCGGGAGGAGCAGGCGCTCCGCCGCGCTGCCGGCGCAAGCTGCTGCATAGCGTCCAGGAACTGTAGACATCACCTTTGATTCTCAAAGGTGATTCTTCAAAGCGAGCTTCTGGCGCACCTCATCCGGGTTTAGTATCCGCACTCCTATCCCCTCGAGAATCTGTACCGCCCGCTGTACGAGCTCGGCGTTGGTTGCCAGCCGACCCCGAGAAAGGTAAAGGTTGTCCTCCAAGCCTACCCGAACGTTCGCGCCGACCAACGGGGCCAATGCCACATATGGAAGCTGCATGCGTCCAATCGAAAACGCCGAGTAGACTGCCCCCGGGGGGAGCAGATGCACCAGCGCCATTAGCATCGTCGGGTCATATGGCGCGCCATAACGAACTCCCATGCACAGCTGGATCAACGCCGGATTCTCGATCAATCCTTCCGCAATTAAATCGCGCACCAACACCAACTGACCCGCATCGAACACCTCGAGCTCAGGTCGGACACCAAGCTCCTTCACACGTGCGGCCATTGCGCGCAATGTCGCGCTGGTATTGACCATGACGAACTGGCTTCCGGCGCCCCAGTTCATCGATCCGCAATCCAACGTGCAAATCTCAGGGCGCAACTCTTCTACGTGCACTAACCGTTCACGCGCGCTCACAATGTCGGTGCTCGGGTTCAGCGGCAGAGGAGAGTCCGCTTCGCCCATCACGAGATCGCCGCCCATTCCCGCAGTCAAGTTGATGACCGGATTCACGTCCGATTCTCGAATGCGCTGCACCACTTCCCGATACAAGGCTAGTTCGCGCGAGCCACGCCGCGTCTTAGGATCACGGACGTGGATATGCACCGCCCCCGCACCCGCTTGTGCCGCTTCAATCGCCGATTGCGCGATCTGCTCCGGGCTCACCGGGACATAGGGGCTACGCTGCACCGCATCCCCAGCTCCGGTGAGCGCGCAGGTAATGAACACCTCAGAGATCATCCGCACGTCTCCTTACCCAAAGTTGAACGGGGTCGATTGTTACGCTCTGGGTACTCCAAGCGTAACGACGCCCATCGACCAGATCCATCAAGGAGGTCGTATCAGTAACTCCCGGCGTCAGCTCCATTGCGACGCCTAGGTAGCAGCAATCGTGTCCAAGCAATCGGCGTGCCGCTTGTGGGATCCAGGTCCGGGCCCGTCTGATGGGGGAAAACACAGGTATCAGGCAGTCTGCTCTTGTAAGGGCGCCGCGCGCCGTCGCATTTCCGACTAGCCGTAGCCAACCTTACACAGCTGCATAACAACAATGGAGGCTGTTATGATGCCGATCGTCTCTCGCAACGCCCTAGCAAGCGTCACCTTCGGCACTTGCCCGGTCAATCGACCGATATCGCCAATTCAATGCCTGGCGTTTGTAGCCCTCTATGAACCATCTACGTTGACTCTCTGACATCCCGCACCTCGGATCCTGAAGGTTGGGCATCGCCCTCACGTGCCAGCTATACCCTGCGCTGCCTTGTTTGCTGTACAGAAGCGGCATGCGCATTGGCCAAGCGCGTTTGGGCTCCAAGACGTGGATCTGACTGATCTGGTCATCACCGTCCGTGACACGAGATTCTTCAAAACGCGCTTCGTGCCAATCGGCCAAAGCTCAACCGATATTCGGTCGAGTGCGTGGAGCCCCGTCCCCCGACTCCCTCTGCCGCGCGAACAAGAATCTCCATCATTAGCTACGCGTGGCAGTTGACCGTGGCACGATGTGGGGGTCATCTCCTGGTTTGAGCATGTCCGCCGAGCCGGCGGAATGAAGGGTGCACCGGGTGATCGCATGGCAACGCTCCAGCCAGGAGTCCGTCCATCCCTGCGCTATTTGCAAATGACGCCAGATCTCCTCCAAGCCGCGTTGCGATCCGCCAGTGCAGAGGTCACCCGCAACATACGGCTGGAGACCATCCATTCACTACCGCGCGTTATCGGGGCGCGTTCGCCGTTCCGCTGGCCAGGTGTTCTGAGCCGTAGTACCGTTCACCGGCCAAGATCGCGAGGCACCTTGAAAAGATGAATCCGCCTGATGATGTCACCCCGATCTGAGTGATGCATCAGGGCATCCGGCTTGCCGCGACGCCAGACGGCCATCAACAGAGCGTCTGTATCGAGTTGCGCTGTCATGTTGGCGTTCATCGACCAGCCGACCACCCGGGGCGAGAACAGGTTGATGACGGCTGATACATGGAGCCAGCCTTCGGCCGTCAAGTAAATTCGGCGATCACCTTCTGGTTCGGCCGCTCGGCTGCAAACTGGTGGTCGAGAACGTTCTGCGGCACGTTCGCAACCTGGCGATCGCCTTCGTCCTCGTGGCCGCGCCCGCACCGCCTGCAGGCGCATCAGCCGCTCGATCCGGTGCAAACCGCATTCGACACCGTCTGCCAGCATATCCCGCCGACACGCCGTGCGCCGTACGTGATCGCCGGCAAGAAAGCTTGCCTTCACCTGCTGGCCTGCCGTCTCGCCACTTTGGGATCTCGCGCTAAGCGATCGGTTCAGCCAGGCGTGGAAGCCCGAACGGGACACCCGCATCGCATCCACATAGCCATGCCACCGCCGGAATCCGGTGCTTCGCGATGAAGCGCAGATCGCAATCCTTGTAACAGCGCGGCTCCCTTGCGCGGTACGCCATAGTGTCCAGCGTAATAGTGAAGACGTTATCTACCAGTTGCTCCTGGTTGGCCATGAACTCCTCCCAGCTGATGTAGCTTGGGTGAGCGACGTGGAGGCAAACCGCCCAACGCGACCGCCACCTTGACCGCTCCCGTCCGCGATTCCCAGCCGGCCACCGGTTCCTTTCTCAGCTCGATCGACTGAACGCCGAAAGGTGGCTTTCCAATAGCCGAAGACCTCCGGGAGGCGGATGTGGTGCCGCCCCACTCATCGCCGTCGGGCACGAGCACGTGGTCAGTAGAACTCCTGGCGGGAACGGTGCGTCTAGAACATACCGGAACTGATGCCACTCAAGAGGTACTCACCGCCGCGACCGAGGAACGGACAAGGCATCGGCGTCAAAGGAGTGAAAATATAGGGTCTCACTGACGCAGCCCGTGTAGTTCGCGGCACGTTGAACAGCATCTCAGGCTTCTTTGCTATTAGCAGCAGTTGATGAACTGACCGGAACGCGGTTGCGCAGCGACTGCTCCCATCGCGCGAGCGTCTCTCCCGCACCAATCTTCTCCGCGCGCAAGCCCCCCAGCACACCCACAATACCATCGTCAAGCATCTCTTGGTACTCGGACATCATCATGCTCTCGGCCAAAGCCAGCGCATCTGACTGCTCAGTGAGCTTGTCCAGAAAGGCGTCGGTGTACTCCGGCACGTCAGTCAACTTGGACATATTATTACCCGACCATCGCAGCCACTTGCTCAAGAAGGCACGTATACTGGCTTCACCACTACCAACGAAGTACGTCATAATGGGTCCGAGGACCGGCCGTCGCAGCCCGAAGGAGTAACGAACGGCGTCATCAATTTCTTGCACCGTGGCAACATTGTCCTGCACGAGCCACAGCGCCTCGCGCCATGCAGCCGTCTGTATTCGATTCGCGATAAATCCCTCAATTTCCTTGCGCACGACGAGCGGATGCATCCCAATCGCCCTGTAGATTTCCGCGGCGCGCTGCAACATCTCGGGCGCTGTGCGCTGTCCGGCGCAAAGTTCAACCAATGGCACCAGGTATACCGGTTGGAACGGATGAGCGACAAGCAAGCGCTCGGGACGCCGCATTTTGGCCTGGAGCAAAGAGGGTAGAATGCTCGAAGTTGACGAGCAAATCAGCGTCTCGGGTGCGGCCGCTTGGCAGACCTCAGCAAGGAGAGGCTGCTTGATCTCCACGCGTTCTGGCACGTTTTCCTGAACGAGATCCACTCCGTGCACCGTGTCCGCAACCGAATTTACAATAGAAAGAGATCCTTCCACCGGCAGCGGCATCTCAGTCAGACGTTTAAACGCTCGGCGGGCATTTGCTAGCTTCTTCTGAACGCGCTCGGCCGCACCAGAGGAGCGGCTATACAGCCGCACATCCACCCCATTAAGGATAAACCGAGCGGCCCACCCAGCGCCGATGACCCCGCTCCCCAGTAGCCCGACTGCTCGCGGCAGCCTCACAGAATTGGACGCTGAACTTTCAGACATGAGCTTGACCTCAGACATAAACTTCGAACGCGAGCTTCTCGCACACCTCATTTGAGCTCCTGGCTGCACACCCTTCCCGAACAAGTTGGTCTGTCCCAATCCGCACAGAACCGGGGACATCGTTTGTGTCTTCACGTTGACAGAAGCCCAGCAGGAGCAGCGGCCGCAGCACTCGCCTGACTGCGGCCGCCCGCATCAAGCAATCAGCGTGCCAATCGCGGAATCGCGCGGCGGGCTGTCGTAATGCCGAGATCTACTAGCCTGCACACTGATCCTGAGGGGTGGGCCTGGTGGTCAGATCACCTCTGGCAAATGTTTGGGATCACGAGGACCTCTATGCCGCGAGCGGTTCTTTGTACTCTGTGATGAGCCCGGCGCGTTCCAGCGTCAGCACCATCTGGTGAACCGAAGGCGGGCTGACGCGGAAGTATTCCTGCATGTCGGTTTCGACCGGGGAGCCTGCGGCGGAGCCGTCTAGCGGTGTGGACAATAGACAGACACTGCCCCTGTTTGGGTCTGAAAGTTTTAAGGACTCACGCCGGGCATCCGATTCAGTTGTTGGTGCGTGCCTCGAGCAAAGCACGCCATGAATGTACGCTGTCAGGTTGACCTCAGCCAAATCGAGCGCGCCGAGCTCAAGGCGCAGCTCAGCGGAGGCAAGCATGTATTCCCGCAAGTTCAAGCGCGCGTAACTTTTGCTGGCTGCTGATGCCGGGGGCCGGTAGGTGAGGCACATGAGATCTTTCGGGGAGATTGCTATGCGGCGACACGCATTGACATGTGATTGCCGCGCGCCAACGCGGCAACAGAGACGCTCGCGCCAAAACATGAGCCCAGCAAGGAGTTTTTGTCTATTTGTTGACTTCGCACCCGAGTGGAGAACAGCCGACTAGCAAGGCAACGCCACATTGCATAGCGCAACCGTGAGCGCGATGATGTTCCAGGCCTGCATCTATCGCGCACTAGTAGTCTCCTGCCACCAGGAACCTACGCAGGCAGAAAGAAACGGAAAATATTTGTACGAGCGCGTCGCCGATCGCAAGCTAAGGATGTCGCAACTTCATCAGCGAAACTTCACCGAAGTAGGCGACGACGGGAGCTCAGCTTCATGAAAAGGCAAGCAATGGATGCCTTCTTGCATCCTCATGGACATCATTTTGTGTGGCGCACCGAGCTTGTCACAAAGCCCTGCTGTCATCAGCAAACAACAGTGCACTGCGGCCTGATACGAACCGAGCTCAAGAATTGTCCTCGGCCCTGAAGTTCCCAGATGAGCCTCCGATACAAAGCCAATCAACAATATTCTTGATAAGTATCGGCCCTCTGTAAGTCTTCGCCCAGACTCCAACTATTTTTGAATCGCTTCTAAATGAATAGGCAGATGGAGGACATCCAAGCCCGAGCGAGTGGCTTTGCAAAGCGGTCAGAATGATCTCCATCTAGGACGTTGCTTACTCCGTCGAAGATCCATCGATCAAGAATTCCGCCGTGCCGTGCGTGTTCCAGCCGATCGTGATCGGGGGGCAATGGGGAGGCTTGCACCCCTGACAGTCTGCAACCCGGCTACCTTGGTCTTTCGCCCGAGCGCAGAGGATCGAGATGCCGACCGAGAGACTGTCCATGCGCCACATTCGCGAAGTTCTACGCCTGCACTACAGCGTCGGCATGTCGCAACGCGCCGTTGCCCGCAGCCTGGTCTTGGCCCAGGGCACGGTCAGCAAGTATCTCAACCGAACCCGCCGGGCCGGCCTGACCTGGCCGTTGCCGTCGGAGCTGGATGACGACGACCGGCTCGAGAACCGCCTGTATCCGCCGCCATCCGATCGGCCCAGCGACGAGCGTCCACAGCCGGATTGGGCGCTGGTGCATCGCGAGCTGCGGCGCCCGAACGTCACGCTGATGCTGTTGTGGGAGGAGTATTGCGACGCAAACTCCGAGTGCTTCAGCTATTCGTGGTTTTGCGAACGCTACAAGGAATGGGCCGGCCGCCTCAAGCTCACCCTGCGCCAGATCCATGTCGCAGGCGAGAAGCTGTTCGTCGACTATTCCGGCCACACCATGGAGGTGGTTGACGGGCTCACCGGCGAGGTGCGCAGCGCGCAGATCTTCGTCGCCGTGCTCGGCGCCTCGAACTACACCTACGCCGAAGCCAGCCTCAGCCAAAGCCTGCCGGACTGGATCGCCTCACACGTCCGGGCATTTGCCTATTTCGGCGGCGTGGCCCGACAGACCGTGAGCGACAATCTGAAGGCCGGCATCACCCGGGCTTGCTTTCACGAGCCGATGGTCAACCGGACTTATGCCGATCTCGCCCGCCATTACCGCACCGCCATCGTCCCGGCGCGGCCGTATCGGCCGCGCGACAAAGCCAAGGCCGAAGTCGGGGTCCAAATTGTCGGGCGATGGATTCTGGCGCGCTTGCGCAACCGCCGATTCTTCTCGCTGGCCGCCCTCAACGAGGCGATCCACGCGCTCCTGGTCGAGCTGAACAACCGACCTCTCCGAAGCTGGGGACGAAGTCGGCGCGACGTGTTCGAAGAGCTCGATCGTCCGGCGCTCACTCCCTTGCCGGATGAGCCGTACCAGTATGCCGAGTGGAAGCGCTGCCGGGTCAACCTCGATTATCACATCGAGATCGCCAGGCATTACTACAGCGTCCCTCACAACCTCGTGCGCCGAGAGGTCGAGACCCGCGTCACCCAAAAGACCGTCGAGATTTTCCTGCGCGGCAAGCGGGTGGCGTCACATCTGCGCAGCACCTTGCAGCATCGCCCGACGACGATTGCCGAGCATATCCGATCTCGCATCGTCGTTATCGCGACTGGACCCATGAGCGTATTCGTTCTGAAGCTGCCAGGGTCGGTCCCGATGTCGAGACGCTGATCGACGTCATCCTGCGGTCGCGGCCGCATCCGGAACAGGGCTTCCGCTCGGCAATCGGCATTCTCGGGTCGGTCAAGCGCTATGGCCAGGAACGCGTCGACGCCGCCTGCGCCCGGGCACCTGCTAAACGCCCGTTCGTATAAATCGGTCGCCGCCATCCTCAAAAACGGCACTGACAGAACCGCTCCGCCCGCCGAGGAGGCGCCCATCCTCTTCCACGCCAACATCCGTGGCCGCACTTACTACAATTGATCAGGAGAGATATCAGCATGCTCATTCATCCCACCGTCGATCGCTTGCGCGCCCTCGGTCTTGCCGCCATGGCCGACACCTTCGTCGAACTGCAGAACAATCCCGAGGCGGCCGAGATGCCGCACGCCGATTGGCTCGGCCTCCTCGTCGATCGCGAGGTCACTGCCCGCGACAACCGCCGCCTTGCGCGCCGCTTGAGCAGCGCCAAGCTCCGTCAAGCGGCCGCCGTCGAAAACGTCGACCATCGCACCGCCCGGCGTCTCGACCGTTCGCTTTTCAAACCCTCGCCACTTGCCAATGGATCCGCGAGGCCAACCACCTAGTCATCGTCGGTCCAACCGGCACCGGCAAGTCCTGGCTTGCCTGTGCGCTCGGCAACAAAGCCTGCCGCGACGGCTTCTCCGTGCTCTACAAGCGGGCACCCCGCCTGTTCGCAGATCTCGCGCAGGCGCGCGCCGAAGGCCGTCTAGCCCGCCTGATCGCGACCCTCGAGCGCGTCAATCTCCTCATCCTCGACGACTGGGGACCTGAACCGCTTACCGCCGAGACCAGCGCCGGGATCTGCTCGAGATTGTCGATGATCGCTACGACAAGGGATCCTTATTGATCACAAGTCAGGTCCCCGTGTCGCAATGGCACGACGTCATTGCCGACCCCACACTTGGCGATGCGATATTGGACCGCATCATTCACAATGCGCACCGCCTCGAACTCAAAACGCGACAGCGTGCGCCGTCAGGCGGGCGAAAAGAAAACACCGTAAGCACCTCACGCGCGATCGCCCCGTCGGCCCACAGGCCCGGGCGTCGCTCCGTCGCTCGTGGCGGCACTTCGCGCCGCGCACGGGCCCCTCCCATGGACCGCCGCGACGATCTCCAAACCAACCCGCCAATCTTGACGAGGAGGCCGTTTCCAGCACACATAAACTCGTCAGCAGTGTTCGTCTCCAGTGATCACCATCGTCTGGAACGCCTGATCACCATCGCTTGAATGCGCAGTGCCTCATGTGATCGGGGTAGTTGATGCGAGCGGCTTCTCAAAACGCCTATATCCAGCGAGCTTCATAGGTGATCTCCGTACTGCATCTGCTTCTGTGTCCAAGCAACCGAGGTGCCACTCGCCGAATAATCTGTGCCTTTGCTTTGCGAGAGCGAGAAACGCCTTAGCTGCGAGCATGCCGCGGAATGGTCGTCGCGCTCTGTCGGGTTCGGGACATCGGCGTCATCTCCGCGTCAAGACAAGAGAACGTTTTGAAGCATGCGCCTGCTCAGACAGCATCAGGCTGAGCTATCTCCTCGCAATGTTACTGCCTGAGCTTCGTTCCGCCGTTTGGCATGCTGCTTGCTGTGGATCACCCGGCAACAGGGGGGCCCCAACTTGAAAGCCAGTGCACTCACCTGCCCTCCGCCTGCACCCGAGCGCTTCAGGCCATTTGGAGCCGTCTCGATCGACTCCACCATACTTATGAAGCTGACTAAAGCAACAGACAGGAGGTCGTAATGAGCCAAGACGAGCTTGCGCCTGTAATCCGTCGCTGCGGGGCAGTTCACAAGTCGCGGTTCGGCGAGTTAGCCAAATTGAACTTTGAACTTAACACCGCTGAGCGCCATCAAGTTTCAAGCTGGATATTCGGCCCGTCCTGGCATGGACCCAATCGCGATCTGTTCCTCGCCGATCTCGCGTCCAATGAATAGCCTGCTATCCAATGAGCTTATCGCCGCGGATTTGAATGCAGCGCTCTATACGTGACATCTGGCGTTCACGTATTGCGCCGCAGCTGAATAGACTAATTTGGCCGAAACGTAACCTGGAGAGTAACACATGAATAAAACGGCTTCGATCGATCAAGCTATCCCGCTTGCCAACGTCGCTAAACGCGCAGCACGCATCGGCGCTGAAGTTAGCAACATCAAGCTGTCAGGCGATTTGCCTGACCAAAAAATTGCCGCGATCAAGGACCTCCTTCTCAAGCACAAGGTTATTTTCTTCCGCGGTCAGGGTCATCTCGACGCCGCCGAGCAGGAGCGTTTTGCTCTTCGTTTTGGAAGACTCGTGCCGCATCCGACCGTCGGTGCTACCAAGGGAACGGCATCGATCCTCGAGGTTGATTCCGCCCAGGGCCGCGTCGATCTGTGGCACAGCGACGGGACCTTCATAGAAGCCTATCCCAAAATTACGGTGCTGCGAGCCGTCGTGATCCCACCATTCGGCGGCGACACGATCTGGTCAAATACGGCTGCGGCTTATCTTGACCTACCACAGCCGCTGCAGCGGCTTGCTGATGAGCTCTGGTCCGTTCACACTAACGACTACGGCCTTAGGCCCGGGGACATGGATAAGAAGTATTATGATGAGGTGTTCACTAACACGATCTATGAGACCGAACATCCCGTCGTGCGGGTCCACCCCGAGACCGGCGAACGCACGCTGGTGCTGGGCTATTACGTGCAGCGATTTGTTGGCATCCCGAAGTATGACGGCCAAAAGCTGTTGGATCTCTTCCAATCTCATATCACCGCGCCCGAAAACACCGTGCGCTGGAACTGGAAGGAGGGGGATGTCGCCGTCTGGGACAATCGCGCCACGCAACACTATGCCGTCAACGATTACGGCGACCTGCGTCGAGTCGTTCGTCGCGCGACCGTCGATGGCGAGTTGCCCGTCGGCGTCGATGGTCGATGTAGCGTAACACGCATCATGGCCATCAAGCAGCCCCCCGCGGAGAGTCCCTAGCGCGTGCGCAGAATTGACGGAAATCCGACAATCGTCGCTCGTGCAGCGCAGATTACCTCAAGCTGCTCGGGGATGGCCTCTCCGAGAGCAGGCGATCGAGCTCCGCAACGGGCAGCACGCGTGCAACTGCTGAGATATCGGTAGCAATTGCCGGCGAGCGGATTTTATCCATGGGACTGTTTGGGATCCGCCTTGGGTCGGCTATTCGCCCACCGGCGGCGACGCGAGGGCGTGGACATCGGCCAGCATAGGAACGCGTTATTCAATAGCGGCAACCGTGACGGTCGGCCTTGGTAAGGTGTTGCGCTTCGTCGTCATCAACTGTGCTATGGTCCTGGCGGCGGGGACCTTCTGCAATTCTTGATGGCTGATAGTCTCGGCACGCCGCCGTCGCGTCGCCCATTCCACCACCACGCGTAGCGATCCCTTGAAGCCTTGTCCCTTCAAGCGGCGCCAGAGCTCGGCACCGTTGCGACAGCCGACTGACCACTGCGCGTCCAGGAACGGCAGATGCCCGTCCAGGGTGCTTTGACGGGTGCGGAACATATCCGTACCGCCGCCGCGGCTAATTTGGCGAACCAGATTGCGACTATGTCCTGTGCGGCGGACGATCTCCTTGAGCGACACACCGTCGCTGACGAGAGCCGTAATTACGGCATGGCTGTCCTGCCGCCGCAAATAGCCCTGATAGCGCAGCTTTTCCGCACAGGTCAGCAATTCCGGGTTGATCGTCGTCGCTCCAATTGCGGTTCGGATTCTGTTCATGGAGCGGCGCACCGCATCAAGGAAGGCCGCGCTCGCATTTTCCATCAGATGCCAGCGGTCGGCGACTTGGATGGCGTTCGGCAGCGCCTTGGCTGCTGCCTCGCCGTATCCACCACCGCGATCTCGCGACACAATGTTGATCGCTGGGTGCTTCGATAGCCACGCCCGAACGGTCGCAGTTTCCCTGTCGGGCAGCAGGGTAACGATCCGCCGGCGCTCCAAATCGCACACGATCGTCCCGTATCGATGATTTCTCCGGAACGCCCAGTCATCGATGCCCACCACAAGCAATGGATCTGCCGGGATCGCCGTCCGCCGGCGGACCACCCGCAGCAAGGTATCGTTGCTGACGGGCAGCATGAGCCGCACCTTTCTGCCCGCTGACGGCAAATCGGCCACGTGCCGGATGTAACGGCTATGGATTCGGCGCGATGCTGTCGCGCACAAAGGGCACGGGGCCTCCGCAGCCTCTGATCGAACAGCCAGAATAACCGAATCCTCGGAATCAGTTACGCCATGAACACCAAACGACCAAACCACTCGGTACGAGCATGAAATTCGAAAGCCTGTCGCATGGCGCCGATTCTCCGTTGAAGAACCACCGTCGCCGGCGAACTTCATCAGAAATGATGGCGTGGAACGGCCCTTCGAACCGGCATCAAAAATGCCAAACGTGGTCGTGTAGACAGGCGCCACAAAGGAAGGACCGTTCCATGGTTAAAATTGTCACAGTGAGTTTGGATTGGCCAAGTCGATCTTTCAAGTTCACGGCATCGCTGAAAACGGGAAAAGTCTTGGTTCGTCGCACATTGCGGCGATCGCAGGTTCTGCCCGCGCGCAAAATCATGCCGGCTGCTTGTTGTTCGGCAGTCTTCACCGGTGCGAACCGCATTGTCGGGCGGGTGACCGCCTCACAAATGGTTTCAGCGCCGATATTTCGCCCCGATCGCTGCCAACAACTAGCCGATGACAAAAAGGCGCCGCGCCATACGATTCAGGCCCTTTCGATTAGGACCACGAGGGTGCCGAGAGCCTGCCGCGCCTCGGCGATAAACGTCGCGAGGGCGTGCAGCCCGGCTTATTGGGCGGCGGCGATCAACCGCATCAGCAGCAGACGACTTGCGAACGCAACACCGCATCGGCAAGAGGTCGCTGCCAAGAGCCGGATGGAATGCGCAGAGCGCGCACGCGAGCATTCATGCGGGAAGTCGAAAGAGGCTCGCTGGGCGGAGCGCGCGCGTCAGAAATAAGACGCGACCGATGTTCGGAACACGCCAAAGTGCTTGCCACGGGATACTGGGCTGCAAAAGCGCACGCGCTTTCTCGAGCTAGCGCTGGCCCAAATTCTGCAGGACGCTAAGGCGAGGGCAACAGAGCGGGAGGCAGTGCTTGAGCGTCGATCTGCCAAGCGACGATAAGGTCGCCAGTAGTTTCGAGGGTTGCCGGCCCAATTATCAGGGGCTAGCGCGGCACTTTTAGATGTTCAACGAAGATTGCTGCTCACTTTCGGAGTGCGATTGACTCTCTCGACTCACGGAATTGTCCACGTTTAAATGGAGGCACTATGCGCATCTGTGGTATCAAACTGACGCATGACGGAGCGGTGGCTCTTGTCGAGGACGGACGTCTCGTATTTTGTCTCGAACAGGAGAAGCGGAGCAACAATCCGCGGTATCAAGCCATCGACAATCTCGATGACATTGTCGTCGCCTTGGCGGAGCACAATTTGACGGCGCGGGATGTGGATGAGTTCGTTATCGACGGCTGGATAGGTGATGTAGATTCGCAATTTCGCGTCCTCAACGGGGCCGCACCTGTCACTCTCAGAGGAGGGCCGTATATTGAGCAACATGACCACGGCCTGCTCAATTCGCACGACGGATTTGGCCTGATGCTGGACGGCAGGGGTTTTCCCTATCGAAGTTATGCGCACGTGACGGGCCATGTGGCCTCCGCGTATTGCACCAGTCCGTTTGCCAAAGCCGAACAACCCGCGTTCTGCCTAGTGTGGGACGGTGGCATGTTTCCACGTCTCTACTATGTGGAACCCCGCGGGGCCCGGTTCATCGAATGCCTGTTCCCGATGCATGGTAAGGCTTATGTCGTGGCTGGTCATCATTTCGGCCCGTATAAGAGAGAGAACTACACTGGCTGGGGCGACCGTAGTATTGCTGGCAAGGTGATGGCTTACGTCGCGCTCGGGTCAGTGGATGAAGATATCGTGGCAGTTTTTCGGGAACTCTATGAAGAGCGGTTTGTGGCCGACGCGAAGCTTGTCCGTCATTACCGGGGGGACATCAACAGTATGGAGGCCTCACTTGCGGCTCTGCACGACTTCTTTAATACCAGCACGCTCCGATTGGGGGCCAAGTTACCCGAAAATGTGCTTGCATCGTTTCATTGGTTTGTCGAGGATCTACTCACTCGCGAAATGGCGATTACTCTGCAGCGGCATCGGGGTCTTCCAGGGGCGAGGAACTTGTGTATAGCCGGCGGCTGCGCTCTCAACATCAAATGGAACAGCGCACTACGAGCGACTGGTCTATTCGATGCTGTTTGGGTGCCGCCCTTTCCGAATGACAGCGGCTCAGCCATTGGTGCGGCTTGCTCTGCAATGGCGGAGCACAAGGGCTTTGTGCCGTTGGAATGGTCAGTCTACAGCGGCCCGGTTCTGCAAGGCAGCGAAGTGCCGCCCGAATGGGAGGCCGCGCCGTGCAGTATGCGTGAACTTGCTAGCATTCTCGCCAGCAACAAGCCCGTGGTTTTTCTTGCCGGCCGTGCCGAGCTTGGGCCACGGGCATTGGGTAGCAGAAGCATTCTAGCGGCCGCTACTTCGGCGGGAATGAAGGATCTTCTGAACGGCATCAAGTTGCGTGAATACTTCCGGCCAGTGGCGCCGATATGCCTGGAGGATCGCGCCCCGGAAATCTTTAGTCCTGGGACGCCGGATCCTTATATGTTGTTCGATCACCAGACGCGAGCTGAATGGCGAGACAAAATCCCGGCAGTGGTTCATCTCGATGGGTCTGCCCGATTGCAGACCGTTCCTCGATTCTCTCCGCACAAAGTCGCCGAGCTTCTCGTCGAATACGAAAAACTCACGGGCATTCCTCTGCTTTGCAACACGAGCGCGAACTTCCCGGGACGAGGTTTTTTTCCAGATGTCGCCACGGCCTGCCAGTGGGGACTCGTTGAACACATTTGGTGCAACGGCCTGCTCTGGAGCAAAACGCTCGCATCCTGCGCCGAATCGCTTCATCCAGATGAATTATGTCCGCCACAGAACCGACTTTAACCGCGAAAAGAAGTCGTGCGGCGACAACGCGTTGTGATGGGCTATCGTTCCGCGTACACGGAGCTTCGGTCTGCTCGATCGGCAAGAGCGCGATCGCGTGTGGTCCCGGTATCTCGATATTGTAACGCAGGAAAAATCGGGGTGCGCTCGCCAGCAAGTTTCGGCGCGAGCTCACTTGGTCCACACGCGCATTGGTGCGCCCCTCAAGGACTGATGATCAGCTGTTCCAAATGATGGGCACCTACGAACACGGACACGACTGACGGGCTCTTTTCCGTGAGCTTGATCGGCTGGAAGACAGGCCGTGCTCGACCGCGAGATCGCGCCGGGCGCAATTGAGCATTTCGCGGTTAACAAATTGGTGATGATCACGGGCCTGAGCCTGGCGCTCGCCGTCGGCATCTTGGCGGCGATCGGCGCCATCCTGCGGTTCAACAACCCACAGAAGCTGGTGAGCATTCGAGCTAAACCCAAGAGCGAGGCAGGCCGGGTTGGAGCCGGCCACCGCGGGTGTATTAGCAAGATCGGCGGCAGCCCCGCGCGCCATGCTGGTGGAGGAGGCCTGGGAAGCGGCCGAGGCGCCCGGTCCACTGCGGGCTCGGCCTGCGCGCCGCCACCAAGAGCGGACCTGGTGCGGCCGGCAGCCAGCCGCAGCTCGGCACTGCTGCCGCGGCTCCGCTTCGACGGAATAGGCGTCTGCAGGCGTTCGATCCTCTCGCGCGCGAAAGTCAACCGCTCGTCTTGAACACCTCGACGAAGTTCGTTGGTCCTGGGCGGGGCAAAGGACGAAATTTCGGGCGCCCGGGTGCCCTGCGACGTTGATCCGTGGGGGACCGCGGTCCACCGCCGTCAACAAGCATACATCAGCACAGGGCTGACGATGAACGACTATGTCTTCTGCCGCCGCCGCCAACTGATGTGCATCGCGGCAAGACCACGGTAACGTCGCCACAAGGCTTCTGGCGAAGAGCCCTCACTGCACCGGTCCGCTGCGACCCCACGAAATCAATGTCCCCTCGCGGCGAATGGCGCCCCCTGCTGAAACGCATCGATGCTCAAATGGACGCGGGTGGCGGCGTCACGAGAGGTTTCCATCGTTCGAAAAGCAAAGCCGCGAAGCTAGGCTTTCGTTTGCAGCAAGACCCAAGGCAGATTGCGCTCGAAAGGCTGACTGTATGTAGCCTCCTCAGAAACGCCAAAAATGATACCCTTCAACTTGCGTCTGCTCGACAAGATGGTCAAGTTCATTCAGCTCTGGACGATTTTGCCCGACCGTTATGCGATCGTGCCGGCCAAGTACGAGTACAACGAGCGTTGGCTAACGCTGCCTCGTACTCTCCCCCGATTTCCTTGACAAGCTCGGCAACACCGATGATTGATCGCACGCCTGAGACTGAGTGACCAGCACAGAAGATATTGTTCCAGCGCGGCGGTCCTTCGCTAGGCTTCTTAGCGCCTGCTTTCTGCGTTGCGCGCGCCTCACACACTGAGTCGTCAAGCTTTGAGGCGTCGAGACCGGCCGCAATAATTGAGCTCCGCAGCACGTTCGCAGGGAGCCCCCAAAATGCGCTGGTTAAGACAATGTCATCAAGCGTGTTATCGACCAACATCTGACGATACGTGTCGCTCGCCATGCTTTCCGAGGTGGCAATGAAGCGAGTACCCATACAAGCGAGCTCGCACCCAAGCACGCGCGCTGCCGCTAGCGAAATGCCGTCTGCGATGCCGCCCGCAAGCACAATTGGACCATCGAATATGGCGCGAACCGCGCGAACAAAAGCAAACGGATTGGCCCACCCGGTATGGCCCCCCGCGCCGGCGGTGAGCAGAATCAAACCGTCCGCACCCGCTGCGACGGCTTTTTCCGCGTGGTGCACCGAAGCGATGTCGGCGAACACGAGACACCCGTTTTCGTGCAAGACATCGATTGCCGGCGCCGGCGATCCCACGCTGGTTATGACGATTTCTACCTTGCGGCGCACAAGACAAGCAAGATCATCCTTGAAACGAGGATGGCGAATCATGAGCGATGGGCAGTGCGGCGGGACCGGTTGATCCAAATTAGCGAGATCATGTTCAATACGGCCCAGCCAATGATCGAGCTCCTCAACCGATCGAGCGTTGGTTGTGGGAAACGCGCCGATGCTTCCCGAACGGCAGACACTAGTCACCAGCTCAACGCCAGAGACACCAGCCATGGGCGCGACGATCAGGGGTAAGGTCAACCGGCAAAAGATAGCGTCGAGCAGCCTGCTACTCTCGGAAAGTGAAGTCACAGCTAGCCACTCCATTGATCTCGATGCATTTCGCAGCAAATGTGGTCCGGCGTTCCTGCCGATCCTCTCGGTCAGAAGCAGTCGGCACCGCGATTCCGGATGTTTGCGGGTACCATTCGCTGCTGCCGATCGAAAGCGATTGACGACGTCGGCCCAAGTCGCGTCGACCCCATCGTCGTGTAAGCCCACAAGCTAGGGCATTCTCGATTTGCATCGCGCGTTCCACCAAAGGGTTTTGGGTCAACCTGAAGCTTGGCAACAGATTCGTGCCATGCCCCTGCAATCAATTCAATTACTCACATTGGCAGTTGACCAGAGCACAGATTGTAAGTCAGTCGCGGGTCCCTGTTGCACGTCGTTGAAGGCGATCACCGCGTCATCAGGGCATCGGACCAGTTGGCATCGCCCTGGAGCGGAATCGTCCGAGGACGGCCGTTCTTGCGACTTTTCCGATCTGTAGCTGAGTGCCGGTAGGGACATCGTCACTGATAGTCGCCAAGTGCGTCTCCTGTAAGTTGTGGAGGCTTCGGCATCGATGCTGGTCGGATGCGAGAAGCTGCGCATGTCGAGGAGAGTTTTTCGGGTCCGCGCGGTGTCGGCGACAGCACGGCAATCAAGACTTTCGACGGCTTCTGTTTTCGCGCAAGCCTATAGCGAAGGGCAGCTTGTCGGCTGTCCGGTAGGTGGATTGCCGGCCCGGATTGTGTCCAGGTCCGACGGAGCTTAGCAAGGCGGCGACCGTACGCTGAAGTCATTAGCGCGAATGGCCGACGCGTGATCGTCGATCGCAACATCGACGTCGCGGTCTTGCTACGGATCATAAGAGAATGACCACGGTGATCACGGTTCTGACGGGGGTCGCTGGCAACGTCCCATACATGCGGTGGAGCTTTCCGAGCCTGCCTCTGCGCCTGCAGGAATTGCTCAAGCGCGACGCATTGGCGGCGCGCTTTTCCGATTCAGGGGTAGATGCGGCGATCTTTTGAAGGTCATTTGGCACGATGACAAGCGCGCCTGCTTCTTTCCAAGAAGACTCGAAAGACGCTTTATCCCACTGCGTGCCGCCTAATCGGTAACGATCTCTCCGGCGCAGTTCAGCTATGTGGCCTCCGAATCAATTCCGCAGCCCTCGGGAAGCCCAGCGTCCGCCGTGGTCGGAAGCCGTTTTACGGTCTTTGACTCTGCTGCTTGATCTATTTCAATGGCTTCATGATAGAGAAGCCGGACGATCCACCAAGGCGCGCGCTTCAAGTGCGAGGGGATCGACCTGCCGTTCTCGATACTGGCCGTTGGCGACGACACCTTCGCCGCATGCAGCTCTTGCACTTGATCGAACGCGATGTTCTCGCTGCCGAGTGCCCTCATGAAGCACAGGCATTTCGGGTGGCAAACCACCATCCGTATCCGGCGAAGGGCAAGTGCACGACTAGGCGGCTCTGGAATTATCGCGCATTTCTCACAGTCTTGAGGCGCATCGGGGCGCGAATCGGCGAAAGGCCGTTGCGATGATTCAAGGAATGCTTCGATGCCGGCAGGGTGTAGCACGGAACGGTTTGTTTTTGGAGCGGTGGAAGGCCGGGCTGTGAAAGCGACCTTTGATACCGGCCTGATGATGTGGGATGCTGGAGTGCTGCTTCTGGGTGCCACCGATCGGGCGATCGATCTGGTGGGGCGGTTTCGCGATCTTCGCTGTCCGGACATGATCGAATATGCGGTCTGGACATTGATCGTGCAGCGGGTCTTTGGCATCGCATTTAGCTACGAAGATCTCAATGATGACGGCGGACTGCGGCATGATAAATGTGTGGAACTGAACCAACGTGTTTAAGACGTGGCTCGTAGATGGCTCTTCTCTCCGCCGGGTGGACCGAACAGCAGCAGATTGCAATCAGACCCCGCCGGCGGCGAGTGCTGTTGCCTCTACCTTCTACAGCATCGGCACGCTCTCGATTTCGGTTCGTGGCGACCGTCTTGTCGCGGGCAACGCGCTTCCGCCATTTCGGTTGATGCGAGGGTGGGTGCGATCGGCGGACTCGTACTCGGCAACGGCCGCGAGGAAGGGGGTCGCTGGCCAGCCGTTCTTGTCAGACTGTGGGCGAGCTTCCGCGCCTTGACGCCAGGCAGGCGCAAGTCATTGAGGAGCCGCGTAAGGCCGGCCGTATTGATGGAGGTCGTTACGCTGGCCGAGCTCGGCTCCGCAGCTCGCTCGCAGCCAGCTATAAGCTCGACTGCCACCTTGCAGGCGCACCGGTCACCGTGCTCAGATCCCGACCAGGAGTTTGTAAGCCGCGTGCCGGACGAGCTGGTCGCGATAAACAAGGTTGACGACCGCCATCGGCGCCGCCGCAGGGCATGGATGACGTGCAGGCAATCAATGACTGCGCGCCCTCGCTCTCCGGGCCGGTCCGCCCGTCGGGCTACGCCCTCCGTTCGCCCCGTCCCCATCGGCGAAATCTACGACTACGTGCGCGGAGCGGGAGCCCCCGAACTGGCCACGATCTTATCTTGGCAACGTCAGATCAAGCTCGAGGGCACCCCTTAGTGCCTTCGAGCCTATAACTCTATCTCCCCTTCCAAACCGGATCTCGCTTTTCTGCGAAGGCCCGTGGCCCCTCGATGCTATCTTCAGAGCTATAGAGCACATCGACGGTGGCAAACTGCCGGCGTGCCACTCGATTCATGGCGTCCTGAAAGGAAAGTGTCTCTGCAACGCGCACCGTCTCCTTGATGGCTGCAAATGCCAACGGAGGACCACCGGCGAGCAATTTTGCGATCTCCCACACGCGCTGCTCTAGCCTTTCCTTCGGCAGCACTTCGTTGACTACGCCCCAGCGATGCGCCTCGATGACATCCATCCAACGCCCAGTAAGCAATAGATCCATTGCGATGTGATAAGGCATGCGCTTCGGCAGCTTGATTGCCGCCGCGTCGGCGAACACGCCGGCGCGGATTTCCGGCAGAGCGAATGAGGAACGGTCTGAGGCGTAGATCAAATCACAGGAAAGTGCCAGTTCGAAGCCGCCGCCAACCGCCATGCCATTAACGCAGGCGATCACGGGCTTATTGAGGTCGCGTAGTTCTTGTATGCCGCCGAAACCACCGACACCATAGTCGCT
>NZ_JBVVOS010000054.1:0-17620 GCF_055807515.1 Bradyrhizobium sp. Kon69
ACTTCCGCCGTATCCTCGCCTGGCTCAGAGAACTCTTGTGCCTCTTCATGATCCAGCTATGGCATACGCTTGCCTGTGCAGTCCCGCTCAATTCGGCTTCTTAACGGACGACTGCGTTAGGTTCCAGGTGCACGGGCTCGGCAAAGTGAAGAGACTAGCCGCGGCGGGCTACTCCTTGGGCGCGATCGGCCTTCAGCTTCGATGAAAAACGTCAAGCCAACGGAACGTTAGGGCGAGCCGCCGGGCGGCCTGCGGACGCAGCCGGGATGATGCGGCCCGCGCCAATTTCGTCATTTTGGATAGGAGTGTTCCATCCGAGCTAAGCAGCGGACAAGTTCGTGAATAACTGCGGAATCTCTGTGATTGAGAACTCAATAGCGTTGGCTTTGTACGAGCTTCTCCCGCACTCGATATCGGGGCCTCTGGATATTGCCCGCAATGCTCGCGCACAGACCAAGGCCTGCACATAAACCAAGCCTCTACGTCTCGATGGAACAGGCGCGAACAACGTTCTTGTCGCCATGGCTTCTGTCTCGGAGTTACGGGCTCTGTATACTTGGGATCCTTCTCTCTTTGCCGTGATTGGGATCTTTCCTGCCGGTAGCGCCATGTTGACCGATGGGCCCTGTCGGTCCTCTGCGTCCCCGATGCAGTCCATTTATCTCGTCCGGCCCACCTCGCATGCTGCCAATGCTGATCGACCAACGGGTCTCCTGCTGAAGTGCGAACTCGTAGCAGACCTATTCAGCCGCTTCCAAGGTTCGAATGATATCGTTACGCTCGAAACAGCCTGATTCTCGACGGAAGTGAGCAATGCATATGAGCAGTTTCATGGAAGCGGTCGTCTAGGAAGCGAACCGATACTCTGAGGCACTTCAGCATTCGGAAACGCGGCACGATTATCAAAACCGGAATGCGCCACTTTTCAGTTCATGCAGAGTCACTTGCATCGAGATCGCTATCCAGCACGCTTGATCTATCGCAGACGGCCAAAGGGAAATCCTGCGGTGGCGGCGAAACGGCGCCACGTATCAATGATCATCAATCGAGAGTGCCACCGAATCGGGAATGCCTGCAGCCGAGTCGCGTGTGCGCAACAATTGGTGGGCGGCCGTCGGCCCGTAGCGGCTGCGGCGGGCGCCCTTAATCCTGCAAGGGGCGTTCCATCCGATCCGAAGGCGATGTCCTGGCCGATGATGACATAGAAGGAGCGGCGTTGCTCGGCTTGAACCTGTAGGGCTCGTGTGCCGAATCCAACGAAGGAACGCACGCCATGAAGAGACTTAGCACGATTACGAGGCCTGCGACGTCGCCTGTGGATAAGGCCTTCGAGGAAGTAAGCAACGAGCTTCGATCCCTTTTTCTTGGCCGCCGGCGTGGAGGCGCTCGGCGCCATGCTGCCGCAGGACGCGGAGGAGGCCTGTGGGCCTCGCCCATGCGCGCCGAGAGGGGCGACGCGGTCACCGCCGGGGCCGCACCCAAAACAAGATCGTCTTCCACGCTGGCAAGGAGCGTCCGCGCGGTGCGCGGGCTTGACGGTAAAGAGCTGTGCTCGCCGCGCTAAACAGGTGAGGCAGGCGGACTGGCTGTGGCCTGAGCGATAAACCTGATGCTGATCAAGGTCTCGACGCGCAGGGTGCGTCGGGTGGTGCGGCTTCCGAAGGGTGATGTTCAGGTGCGACTGCGGGGGCCTGTCGAATCGGCGGCATCACGGCATGTCGTGGTGCTGTCGGCGGCGCGCATGAAGGAATGGACTACGCGAAGCACGGGTTGAGCCAGAAAGCAGACGGGGCGCGCAACGAAGCCAACGTTGCGGCGATCTCAAGATGTCGACGATGGATTCCAGTGGTTGGCTGCGGAAGAGCGGCTCGTCAATTTGCATTCGGGCCCGCCCTTCTAGCTGGGCATCCAGTTAGGCCGGTTAAGTCAAACCGGGGGTCCGGACGCTCTCGCACATTGCGCCGCGCTTCGAGGGCAGCGATGCAACGAAATAGACAACTTCGTTTGTTGCTCCAGTGCCCGCGGCGCCTAATCAAGCTTGGCGTCAAACGACGCCGCATCAAAAGGAACCCGGACAAAGCTGACCAGGGCGAAATGGGAGACGATCCACAAGCCCAAGAACAGTCCTTTACTGAGACATCATTACGACTAGCCCGGGCAAGGTTTGGTCAGTTAGTGAAGACAACTGTCCTCTTGCCATTGAGCACAATACGATCCTCGAGGTGATGGCGTACGGCGCGAGCGAGTACGCGCCGTTCGATATCACGTCCTTTACGGATTAGATCCTCCGGCATGTCCCGATGCGAGATTTGTTCGACGTCCTGCTCGATAATCGGCCCCTCGTCCAGATCAGAGGTTACATAGTGCGCAGTGGCACCAATCAACTTTACGCCTCGTTCATGAGCTTGGTGATACGGCTTTGCTCCCTTGAAGCCTGGCAGGAAAGAGTGATGAATATTAATGCATCGCCCCGATAGCTTGGCCGTGAGGTCGTCCGACAAAATTTGCATGTAGCGGGCAAGGACGACAAGATCAGTATGGGTCTCCTTCACCAGCTCCCAGATGCGGGCCTCTTGTTCCATCTTGGTCTGCTTGGTGATAGGGAAATGGTAGAATGGCAGCTCGGCCAAGCCGGTGCAGGCCAGATGCTCGTGGCTATGGTTGGAGACGATCGCCGTCACCTCCATTGGCAGTTCGCCGGTGCGCCAGCGATAAAGCAAATCTGCGAGACAATGATCGAATTTGGACACCAACAGCATCACGCGCTTCTTTGCGGAACTCTGCCGCAGCTTGAATGTCATTGCGAGGCGCTCCGCGAGCGCCTCGATCGCGCCCGCTATTTCGGTCTCTGATTTGGCGTGATCGAGGCGATCGAAGACAACGCGCATAAAGAAACGCCTAGTTTCGGTATCGCCGAACTGCTGAGCATCCCGGATGTTACAACCAGCTTCGAAGAGAAGAACCGAGATTGCCGAGACGATGCCGGGGCCGTCAGAGCCGGATACGGTAAGGATCATGGAGTTATCGGACATAATGGCAAGCGCCGGCCGGCGGTCCTGCATAGACTGGATTGAAGAGAGCGAAGGTGGCGGAACACACACCATGTCAATTTCTGCAGGTGGAAATTCGACAACCAAACTCTGCAACGGAAGCCACGAACCAAGACCAAAAGCTGCCCGCCATACTTCGCGGCACAAGAATTTCGAAAACGGGCCCGTCCGATCCGTCTTCGGTCCGCCACAGCTGTACATTAACATGCGCGAAGCTCGTCAGAACGGTCGCGCCAACTGGAAACACTTTCGAGTGAAGATCGACCATCGAGCCCTTGGCGAGAACCTCGCGGACGCGCTTCCCCGAGACAGTCATTGCCGCGCGAGCATGGCTTTGGTCACTGACGGCAGCCTCGGCTGAAAGGAGCCCGAGCAAATCAGAAAAGCCCGCCCTCTGTCGGGCAATAAGGAGCCACTGATCCGGGCCCGACCATACCAAACCATGCGTGGGCGTTAGCGCGGCAGACGATGTTTGGGGTAGATCAAGACCGATCAGCTGCTTGGTGAGGCGCTGCAAACCGCTGGAGTCAGGCCTCGTGATTAAGGTCGCGAGCTGCAGGTCGTTCGAGATCAGCAGAGTAACACCCGCTTCGCCGTCGGCGCCGATCTGTTCGGCGTTGATGATGCCGGCCCAACAGTCTCGGGAACGCCACATAGAAGTCACTTGTTCAGGCATGCAGGCGGGTACCTTCAGCATCGAGAAAAACGGGTGAGCAAACCTCAACCTGGATTTCGCTATTGCGAACCGGATCGACTGCGCGAATGCGCTCGCCAATGCGAACTGATCCGTTCTTGAGAAAGCCCAAGCCAATCCAGTGGTTCAGATTCGGTGAATAAGCGACAGAGCTCATGTAGCCCTCGTCATTGTCCGTATTAGCGCTGCGCCCCATGGCGATGAAATGCGCGCCGGCGCGTAGCCGCTCGTTGGAATTGACCGGCCGAAATCCGACCAGGGTTGGACGGTCGCCTTGCTGGAGGGCCTCTCGCCTTGCCATTAGTCGTCCAATGAAATCTTTTTTGGACGACATCATTTTACCAAGGCCGAGATCGCGCGACGTCGTTTGACCGTTGAGCTCGTTGCCCGCCGCGTGCCCCTTCTCGACACGCATGACCCCGAGTGCTTCTGTTCCGTAAGGGGTGATCCCGTACGGCTCGCCTGCGGCCATCAGAGCTCGCATCATCGCATCGCCATAGCCGGCCGGGACCGCAAGCTCATAGGCCAGCTCGCCTGAAAACGAAATTCGGAACAGCCGAGCCGAGATGCCTTCGCTCACCGTGACCTCGCGCGCGGCGAGATATGGAAAGCTCTCGTTCGAAACATCGTGCGCAGTATCAACTATGCTGCGCAGAACTTCGCGCGATCTCGGGCCGGCGATTGCGGCCTGCGCCCACTGTTCAGTGATCGACACCATCCGCACGTCGAGCTCCGGCCACAGCACTTGATGACAGAATTCGAGATGCTGCATCACCTTTCCGGCATTCGCGGTCGTGGTAGTCATCACGAAATGATCTTGGGACAATCGCGAGGTGGTACCGTCGTCCATGGCGAAGCCGTCTTCGCGTAGCATCAGTCCATACCGGGCCTTGCCCACCGGCAACGTCTTCCAGCCATTGATATAGACGCGCTCCAAAAATTCGGCCGCATCCGTACCCTGAATATCGATCTTGCCGAGCGTTGAGACATCACAGATGCCTACCCGCCTGCGGACAGCAAGCACCTCCCGGTTGACAGTGGTCAGCCAATCCTGCTCGCCCGGTGTCGGATAGTATTGCGCCCGAAGCCATTGCCCCGTTGCGACAAAGACCGCGCCTTGCTCTCGCGACCACTCATGTGTCGGGGCCAGACGCACGGGGCGGAAATCTTTTCCGCGGTGGTGGCCGGCCAGGGCGCCGATCGCGACCGGCGAATAGGGTGGACGGAAAACAGTCGTGCCGATATCGGAAATCGTTCTGCCCGTCTGCTCGGCCATGATGGCCAGACCGGAGAGATTGGAGGTCTTGCCCTGATCCGTGGCCATCCCCAGGGTCGTGTAGCGCTTAAGGTGCTCAACCGAGCGGAAACCTTCGCGAGCCGACACCTCAACATCCTTGTCGGTGACATCATTTTGGAAGTCGACAAAAGCTTTGCCTCTGCCGCCTGTCACACGCCAGATCGGCTTCAGACCACTCGTCTCAGGGTCGGTAGCGGGAATAGCTTCCATCAGTGACGGGGCAAAGCCGAGCTCGACCGTGGCGTCTCGCCCAAACCGTACGCCATCTTCGAGCGCCTCAGCCAAAGTGAAGCGGCCGGCGGCGCTGCCCGCGACAAGTAGACCGGGCGGCGGTGTACCGGGCACAAAGGCCTGCTTCTCCTCGTTCCAAACTGGCCTGCCGTTCTGGTGAGACGTGAGGTGAAGCGTCGGATTCCAACCATTGGAAACCGCGAGCAGATCACATCCCAGGATCGTGCGCTTTCCGGAGCTATCACGTATTACGACTCTGCGTAGGTGACGCCCACCTTGGGTGGCCTCGATGGTACCGCCGGTAAAGACCAGCGCGCCGGCACGCTCCGCGAGCGTTTTGAATACAGGGTCGATTTCACTGCGGGAATCAACGACGGCTGACAGGCGCGCCCCGGCTGACACCAGGTCGCGCGCTGTGGCCCAGCCACTGTCGCCCGCCGTGAAAACGACAGCTTCCGAGCCTGGCAGGACCCCAAAGCGGTTGACGTATGCGCGTACCGCGCTGGCAAGCATAACTCCCGGCCGGTCGTTGCCAGGGAAGACGATCGGCCGCTCGAGCGCTCCTGAGGCAAGGATCGCGCGCTTTGCATAAATCCGCCACCCGCGCTGACGCGGCTGATGAGCTGGCGGGATAGCGATGTGGTCGTTCACCCGTTCAACCGCGCCGAATATGCCGTGGTCGTAGAGCCCAAAGATGGTAGTCCGAGGCATGATGCGCACTTCGGAAAGCGAGCTGAGCTCAGCCAATGTAGCGGACAGCCATTCGTCGGCGGGACGGCCGTCTATCTCGCGCTTATCAGCGAGCAAACGGCCACCAAATCGAAAATCCTCATCACACAAGATAACGCGCGCGCCACTGCGGCCCGCGGTGAGTGCCGCTGTGAGGCCGGCCGGCCCACCACCGATGACCAAAACATCGCAGAACGCGAAGGCCTTTTCGTAATGGTCGGGGTCGGCGACTTCGGCGGCACGCCCAAGTCCCGCGGCGCTGCGGATCAGGGGTTCGTACAGCTTCTCCCAAAAGGAAGCCGGCCACATGAAAGTCTTGTAGTAGAAGCCCGCGACCAAAGCGGGTGCAGCGAGACCATTCAGTGATAAGAAATCGAAACCGAGGGATGGCCAGCGGTTTTGACTTCTTGCCTCAAGCGCGTCAAACAGCTCAATGATCGTCGCTCGTGTGTTCGGCTCACGCCGAGCACCGGAGCGCAATTCAACTAACGCGTTGGGCTCCTCGGAGCCAGCTGATAGAACACCGCGCGGACGATGATACTTAAAGGACCGGGCGAGGAGCCGGACGCCATTTGCAAGGAGGGCAGAGGCGAGCGTATCGCCTGGATGCCCAATATAGCTCTTTCCATCAAAGCGGAACTCTAACGTCTGACTGCGATTAATCAGTCCTGCGTTTGGCAGACGGAACGGCTGTGTGCTCATGCCGCCGCTCCCACTTTTGCGTTCTTGGCCGGGACCACGGACTCGATCTTGTGGCTCAAGGTATGACGGCGCACAACTAGCCAAGCGTGACATCCAGCGCCGTGATACCAAAGCTCGTCGTGAGGACCGCGCGAATTGTCACGCATGTAAACGTATTCGAACATTGCATCTTCCGTGGTGGCGAGCCCATCAGGACGGCGCGGTCGGGCATCGCCGAGGTAGATAAATTCCTGGACGTCACGCGCTCCGCAATGGGGACATGGAATGCGCATCGGGTCTGCTCCAGGGAATGTCAGTGAAGGTTTGGCTGGGCGCCAACGCCCTTTTCGTCGATGAGCCGGCCGGTCGCGAAGCGATCGAGCCTATAGGCGGCGGCCACTGCATGCGGCTCATCCTTAGCTATGAGATGGGCGAAGCAGAGCCCCGACGCCGGTGTCGCCTTAAAGCCGCCGTAGCACCAACCGGCATTGAGATAGAGCCCAGGGACCGGAGCGTGATCGATGATCGGCGAGCCGTCCATCGACATATCCATTATGCCTCCCCAATGACGCAGCAGCCGCACTCGACCAAGCCCGGGCCAAAGGCCCATCGCCGCCTCCATTACATCCTCAACCACTGGGAGATTACCCCGTTGGGCGTAAGAGTTGTATCCATCGATATCGCCTCCGAAGACGAGGCCGCCTTTGTCGGACTGACTGATGTAAAGATGACCCGCGCCGAAGGTGACCACAGAGTCGATCAGGGGCTTTAGTCCCTCGGAAACGAAGGCCTGCAGGACATGGCTTTCAATCGGCAGCCGCATCCCCGCCATAGCGGCGAGTCGAGATGAGTTGCCCGCGACCGCGAGAGCGATCTTCTTTGCCTTGATCGGGCCACGCGTGGTGTCGACCCCGATTACGCGACCGTCGACGACATCGATAGCCGTCACCTCGCAATTCTGCACGATGTCAACGCCAAGTGCGTCAGCGGCACGAGCGTAGCCCCAAGCAACCGCGTCATGGCGGGCCGTGCCCCCGCGCCTTTGCAGCAACCCGCCCTCGATGGGAAAGCGGCTTGTCTCGTAGTCGAGGAAGGGCAGCATGGTACGAACCTGCTCGCGATCAATCAGCTCTGCGTCGACGCCGGCGAGGCGCATCGCGTTGGCTCGGCGCGCAAAGGCGTCGCGCTGAACGTCCGAATGAAAGAGGTTGAGCACCCCGCGCTGACTGATCATCGCGTTGTAGTTCAGGTCCTGCTCCAAACCTTCCCATAGCTTCATCGAGAGCTCGTAGAAGGGGGTATTTCCTGGCAGGAGATAGTTGGACCGGATGATCGTCGTATTTCGGCCGATATTGCCGGACCCTATATACCCCTTCTCAATTACCGCAACGTTTCGAACGCCGTACTGCCCGGCAAGATAGTAAGCCGTAGCGAGACCATGACCGCCGCCCCCGATGATCAGAACGTCGTATTCGGACTGGGGCACAGCATCGCGCCAAGCTGGCTGCCAGCCACGATGGGCTATCAACGCTTGTGTAAGGAGAGAGAAGATGGAATAGCGCATCGATTTTTGTGGCTATGTAGAAGCCGCCCCTAAGAACTTCATTGATCTGGCCGCAAATTGAACAGCGCAGCTTCGGTCGGCATGATTGTTAGCGACATTCAATTGATCGAAAACGACAAGACCGCTTACATTGTGCACCCTCGTATTGGCAGTCGAGTTGAAGATGGGGCTGCATTGATCAGAAAGCACTTGGGCTCAGCCGGGTCGCGTACCGACAGATGAGTGTTGAACGTATCGGTCCAGCCATATAGGTCGCAGATTCGGAAAGCGCAGCCAACTCTCGATGGATCCGCCATTCGGGCTTTCTGATTTTTCGCGTTCTGGTGAACCGCGGGATCCATCGGGTCAGCCGCCCTAACTTCTGAAAGAGATTTCATCTGTCTTCTCCTGGGCGAGAACAGGGTTATTGAGTTTACGCCAGTCTAGAGGCTGAACCTCTCAAATCTTGACCCAGGTACGCAGGAGATCTGCGTCGCGTCTGCGAATGCGGAGTTTTCAGGACAGTGTGGCCCACAGACAGAATTGCGTAGGATATCCGGATCATCGGCCTGCCTTCCGCGCTCAGGTTTGGATCATGGCAGGCGCAGAGCTCAGTCGAACAATGAATAACCTTTTGCACGGAGCACCAGAAAGCATCCTACGAAGTTTGCCGAGGTATCTACCGTCCCGTAGGTGGGGACGTTGATCACGATCTGATCCCGACGAGAAAAACACTCGATCCTGCACTTGACCCGACGCGAGCGCCTGCTGCTACGCTTTCCCACAACGTGCTGGTTGCGGTTCTTTGCGGACCACCCACACTTGGGAAAACCGCGAGCGGAACGAATGCAGCGATTGCGCGATTCGACTCAGGACGCAGGAGGTCTGCGTCATGCAGTCGCTACCCAGGTAGCGGAACAGTCCAACGGGCTAGTAGCTGATCATCGCCACTGACAAACCCTTTCGGCTGCATGAGCTTGAAGTTGAAGCCGCGAAGGCGAGTTCATCGATTGCCACACCTGCCACAAGAGCCAGGAGACAGCGGCCAGAAGGGCGACCACTGCCGCGCCATTAAGCAGCAGCACCACCGCTGGATTTGTCAGCCAAACCGGCGGATAGTTCCATTTCCCCCTCAATCGCTGAGGTTCTCGACGTAAGGGGGCGCCGTTGGGTGGTCGCGTTCTGGTTGACTGTTCGGGCACTGCGTCAGTCAACGAACTCGTCGACCATAATTCGATAAACGAGCCCGCTTACTCGCTCCGTTAAGCTCGTCGGCAGACAAGCCACCGCGACAAATTTGCTGGCGCGAAATGAGTTGAGCAGCAATGATGATACTATGGGAATAGCCCGCGCGTTTCCTTTGCACCACGTACGCGTTCCACACCGATCGCCATGGCTGACGTCCGGTTGAACACGTTATCCCGTTTGGCGCGCGCTAATACCTGATCGAAGGCCCGATCCAAGACTTGATACTCGCGCCGCATTACCTCTTCTTCCTCCCAGAACAACCGCTGGAGATCTTGTACCCACTCGAAGTAGCTGACCACTACTCCGCCCGAGTTGCATAAAACGTCGGGAATTAGGAAGATCTCCTTCTGACGTCTTTCTAAAATCCTATCTGCATCCGGCGTAGCCGGACCGTTGGCACCTTCGGCAAGAATACGACAGCGAAGGTCACCCGCGATTTTGGCGTTGATCGTCTGCTCTACCGCAGCCGGAACGAGTACATCACACTCAAGCGTCAGCATTTCCTGACGGTCCAAGGCGAGCTCATCGGAGTAGCCTTCCAAGCTACCTTGCGAAGCCGCATGTCTGACCAATTGCGGGATGTCCAGGCCTGCAGGCCGATAGAGCGCGCCGGTGTGGTCGCTTACTGCGATGACCTTAACTCCCCTGTTGTGCAGTTCGAGCGCCGCGATCGAACCGACATTGCCGAATCCTTGAACGACTGCCGTTGCACCGCTGAGGCGGATCTTTAGTTCATCCGCGGCTCGACGGACCAAATGCGTCACTCCCCTACCCGTCGCTTCGCGCCTTCCCAACGTTCCCCCCGCACTGACGGGTTTACCAGTAACGATCTCGGCAACTGTTTGTCCCTGGTACATGGAATATGTGTCCATAAACCAGGCCATGATCTGCTCATTGGTCCCCATGTCAGGCGCCATCACGTCTGGATGCGGCCCACCGAATGGGATCATTTCCTGCATGTATCGACGAGATAGCGCTTCAAGTTCGCGCCTGGACAAGCTCGAGGGCTCGACACTGATGCCACTCTTAGCGCCACCATACGGCAAACCGACCAGCGCGCATTTCCAGCTCATCCAGATTGCAAGTGCCGCAACTTCGCTAAGATCCACGCTCGTGGCAAACCGTGTGCCGCCTTTCGTCGGCCCGAGTGTAAGGTGATGCTGCACTCGATAGCCCTCGAAAACGGCCGTGGTGCCGTCGTCACGATGAATAGGACAGGACACAATGACCGCTCGCTTCGGCATCAACAGCCGCGCCCTAGCATCTTCCGGTATAGATAGGTAATTTGCGATTACCTCAAATTGTTTTACGGCCATGTCAAAGACCGGCCCGCCGTACGCGGTCACGTTAGCTCCTTGGCCATAGTTGGCTGGCAGATCAGACTTGCCTGAACTTAACCCGACCTCGTTTGGAACGGAGAGCAGATACAAGTCCCGCTTGTATGATCCACATTGAAGGGCGTAGTTTTTCGGGCATGATCAACAACGACCTTCGAATGTCTGAAAACGATAGTCCTGGCCCACGGCCAGCTCATGTCGGCTTCCTGCTCGTTCCAGACTTCGCAATGCTTCCATACGTCTCCGTGATTGAGCCTCTACGTGCGGCAAATCGTCTGTCGGGTAGCACCCTGTACCGCTGGAGTCATGTTTCAATCGATAGAGAGCAGGCTGCGGCTTCCAATGGGGTGCGTATTCAAACCGACTTTCGTGTCGGGACGGATGCGGATTTCGATTACGTTTTTGTCTGCGCCGGAGGCAATCCGACGCTCTTCAAACATGCCGCGACATTTGCCTGGTTGAGAACACTCGCTCGACGCGGCGTCAAGATTGGTGGCGTCTCAGGCGGACCTTACATTCTCGCGCGCGCGAATTTGCTTGCTGGCTACCGGTTTACGATTCATTGGGAACATGCTCCCGCCTTCGCTGAGGAATATCCCGACCTGGACCTGCGTCGCTCTCTATACGAAATCGATCGAGATCGACTGACATCTGGTGGCGGCACCGCGCCGTTAGATATGATGCATGCTATTATTGCTCGAGAACAAGGTACCGAGTTGGCGATGGCTGTTAGCGAGTGGTTCCTGCAGACCCACGTTCGTGAAGGAACCGGTCCCCAACGGATGCCGCTGCGTGAACGTCTCGGCATCGCGCATGCGCCACTGCTCAGAGTGATCGGTCGGATGGAGCAAACTGTAGAAAATCCAGTTTCGCGAAACGAGCTTGCGCGTGTTGCCAACGTCTCCCTCCGCCACCTGGAGCGACTTTTCCGTCAGCATCTGGGCAGTTCACTCGGCGAGCACTATCTGGCACTACGCTTGGAACGCGCACGGGATCTCGTGCGGCAAAGTAGCTTATCGGTGCTTGAGATCGCTCTGGCTTGCGGGTTCACGAGCGCCAGCCATTTTTCCCGCAGCTATCGCGCTCGCTTCGGTCGAGCACCGCGGGCGGAGCGATTGCGCGAAACGACCGCTAAACGATGCTGAGGCCTTGATTCCCATCGATTGTGCACTGCACATCGACCCGCGAAGCTTTCGAGGAAAGCCGCGCTTGGCAGTCCCCTGAAGTCCTAAAGAAAGATAAACCGCGGCGCAAAATAGCTGCCTCAATTGTGTTCGCGAGCAAGTAGGCCACCGTCATGGGCCCGACACCGCCGGGCACGGGGGTTATGTAGCTCGCGCGCTCAATCGCTTCCGCGAAAGCTACATCTCCAATAAGCTTCCCAGTGCCCATTGAATCGACAGCACGATTAATGCCAACATCGATTACAATCGCGCCGCTCTTAAGCCAATCGCCACGGACGAGTTCTGGGGAGCCTGCGGCAGCGACGACAATGTCAGAATTTCGGCAGAGGTCCGGTACATTTCGTGTTTGGATCTGTACACCAGTCACAGTACATCCGGCATCGCCCAGCAGAACTGCCAGAGGCTTTCCTACGATGTTTGAACGACCGATCACAAGGACATTGAGCCCCCTCAAATCGCTCACAACCGTCTTGATAAGATGAACAACACCGAGCGGAGTGCAAGGAATGAGAGCAGGTTGCCCGACCGACAATCGTCCGACATTGTAAGAATGGAAGCCGTCTACATCCTTGGCTGGATCGATGGCCTCCAGCACGTGCCATCGGTCAATGTGCCCTGGCAGCGGAAGTTGGATGAGAATGCCATCAACGGAATCGTCGGCGTTTAGCTCTTCGATTAGCCCGATGAGTTCGGCTTCGCTAGCGGAGCATGGAAGCTGATATTGACGAGAACTGATTCCCACGGATCGCGCTTGTTTGCCCTTTGTGCTCACGTAAATGGAACTGACTGGATCGCTGCCGACTAGTACCACTGCCAATCCTAAGGTTAGATTGAACTCGGCTTGCAGCAACGCCACTTCCTTCGCCAAGTTTGTTCGAAGGGTCTTGGCGATGGATTTTCCATCGATTAGCTTAGAAACCATTGTTCTTTCTCAGGAGGCATTAGTATATCTAGCCCGAGAGTAGTTGCGGGCGGGTAGACTGACTATATCGTGCCGTTAGTCGCAAGCCAGTTCGCCTTGGGCGGCGACGGCAAACCATCTCTCGGCAATACCGGACGCGGTCGGCTTAGATACTGCGCTCTTTGGTAGCGTATAGCATCCGAGTCGACACGTTCGACATATCCAGAAGTGCAAATTGGGAAAGCGTTCGGAAAATCAGCGCTCGATGCCAATCATTCCACATTATCTGCTGGGAAAGCATCACGCCGAGTAGATCGCGACACATCTCGCCCGCGAAGGCGAACGGAATTAGTCTATCAGTATGTGTTGCCATTGCACCGTCCCCGACTCTGAGCCTGAGCTCGCGATTGAACTGAAGCGAATGAACGTTGTAGACGCGTCTCAGACCGCTACAAACGCGACAAACTTTGGAGTACGAGAAGGAAACTGCTCAATAGCCCCTTGAGCCGGAGATCGACGAGCGATCCAAGCCGTGCTTGCGTGTCACTTGGGTTCATGTCGAACTACTAGTTGAAGCGCAAACTCCCCTTTGACGATATGCGTCCTTGAAATGCCTGATTGCGACATCATCTTTGATGCGCAGCTATCTACTTGTGAAGTGACTTTCCCCACTTGCCGGGGAGCGCGAGGCAAGTCATGTCATCGACACCCATGACCTTGGGAGCATCAGCCGGAGGACGGATGGGTGCCGGACCACGCTCAGCAGCGTGTCTCTGGTCGACTGCGAATTCCGATGATCTCGCCCGGGTGTACCGATTTGATCTCGCCCAGGATTCCGAGATGATCTCGCCCACCATTCCGATTTGATGTCGCCCGGGGCGCGAGGCGTTCTGGCTTTTAGGTTTCTGGCATCGGTGAAGCGGCGGGGTCAACCTTGAATCGCGGCTTGAGGCCCTTCTTCGTCTGCTGTTGCTCTGCTGTGGGCATGTGGGCAACGCTCTTTGCGTTGTCCAAGCGCAGCGGCATGTCCACAGCGCCACTGACTCAGGCCTTTTGGGCGGGTTTGCGGGTTCGCCGCATGCTCTCGCCGTTCAGGTCAATCCGGTGGGCGTTATGGACCAGGCGGTCGAGGACGGCGTCGGCGTAGGTGGGGTCGCCGATCAGCGCGTGCCATTGATCGACGGGAAGCTGGCTGGTGACGATGGTGGAGCGGCGGCCATAGCGTTCCTCGAGGATCTCCAGCAGGTCGTGGCGGGCCGCGGCGTCGAGCGGCTCGAGGCCCCAGTCGTCGAGGACGAGCAGATCGACGCGGCCGAGCGCACGCAGGAGCCGGGGGTGGCGACCATCGCCGCGCGCCAGAGCGAGATCGGTGAACAGCCGTGGGACACGCTGATAGAGCACGGAGCGATTGTCGCGGCAGGCCTTGTTGCCGAGCGCCGAGGCGAGCCAGCTCTTGCCGACGCCGGACGGGCCGCAGATCAGCAGGTTGGCGTGGTCGGCGATCCAGCCGCCTTCGACGAGCATTGCCAGAAGGCTGCGGTCGAGGCCACGCGGGGTGCGATAGTCGATGTCCTCGACGCAGGCCTGCTGGCGCAGCTTGGCGTATTGCAGCCGCTTCGACAGCCGCTTGTCGCGTCGCAGCGACGCTTCGCGTTCGAGCAAGAGCGCAAGCCATTCGGCGTGGCCGAGACTCGCGGCATCGCCGCCGGCTTCGATGTCGACGAAGGCCTTGGCCATGCCGTGAAGCCCGAGCGCGTTGAGTTGATCGAGGGTCGGATGCGTGAGCAAGACGTGATCTCCTAATTGTAATAGCGCGGCCCGCGGATGTTGGGATGGAGGATCGGCGCGTCGTCCGCGGGACGCTTGGGTGAAGGACGCCGATCGAGATTGTTGGCGAGGATCGATTTGACCGAGCCGTAGGTGCGCGCGCCGATGTCGATCGCCCGCATGGCGGCGGCGTCGAGCCGCTCGTGCCCGTAGGATCGGGCGAGCCGGATGATGCCGAGGCAGGCGCGGAAGCCCTGTTCCGGATGCAAGCGCTCGTCGAGGATCAGGTTGCACAGCGCCGCGGTGGCTGGCCCGATCGTGGCGGCATCCTTGCGGATACGCTCGATGGTCCAGCCGGCGTAGCGCCGATGACTGGACGCCATGTGCTCCGGCACCGTGGTGTGTTTGTGATTGCCGCTCATGCGCTGATGCGCGGCGATCCGCTCACCCTTGTGGAAAATCTCGACGGTGCGGGCGGTGAAGCGCACCTCGACCTCGGCGCGGACGAAGCGATGCGGGACGCTGTAGTAATGCGCCTCGACCTCGACGTGATAGTCGATGCTGACCCGGCAGACCCGCCACTCGGCGAACACGTAAGGGTTCTCCGGCAAGGTCTTGAGCGCCGGCCGGTCGATCTCCTCCAACAGCTTGCGGCGGGTCACGCCGAGGCGCCGGATCGGCCGCTCCTCGTTGAGCCGGGTCATTAACTCGGCGATCGCCGCATTGACCTCGGCGAGGCTGTGGAAGATCCGGTGGCGCAGCCGCCCGAGCAGCCAGCGCTCAACCATGAGGACTGCCTGCTCGACCTTGGCCTTGTCCCGCGGCCGTCGTGGCCTGGCCGGCAGAATGCCAGTGCCGTAATGCGCCGCCATATCGGCGTAGCTGCGGTTGATCTGCGGATCGTAGCGGCAGGCCTTGATCACTGCGACCTTGGTGTTGTCCGGCACCAGCAGCGCCGGCACGCCGCCGATCGCCTCGAAGGCACCGACGTGGCCGCTGATCCAGTCGGCGAGCCCCTGCGTCCAGGTCGCCTGCGCGTAGGTGAAGCTGGATGCGCCGAGCACCGCGACGAAGATCTGAGCGGCCCGCCGCTCGCCGGTGAGCCGGTCGATCACCACCGGCACGCCGTCGCCCGCATAGTCGACGAACAGCTTGTCGCCGGCCGCATGCGACTGGCGCATCGTCACCGACAGGCGGCCTTCCCAGGCGCGGTAGAGTTCGCAGAACCGCGAATAGCGATACCCGTCGGGCTCGCTCGCGATGTACTCCTCCCACAGGATCAACAGCGTCACGTGCTTGCGCTTGAGCTCGCGATGCACCGCCGCCCAGTCCGGCTCCGCCTGCCGGCGATGGCCCCGCCGCGTGCCGGAACCGGCACCGGCGCTGGCGAACAGCCGGGCCTCCAGCACAGCGTCGGTGACGTCATCGGGCAACGGCTAGGTCAGCCCCGATGCCTCGAACCGGCGGATCGTCAACCGCACCGTCGAAGGGGCCGTTCCCACCCGCCGCGCAATCTCGCGGGTCGGCATCCCGGCCGACTTCAATCTGATCACATCGCGCACATGGCGCATCGCAAACCTCTCCGTCGGCATCCAGGTCCCCCTTCGCAAAGCCGAAAGGCAGGACCGTATCGGAGCCAGAAGAGGCCTCGTCACCCCCGGGCGACATCATCCCGGAAGGGTGGGCGAGATCATCTCGGAATGCTGGGCGACATCAAATCGGAACGGTGGGCGAGATCATTCCGGAATGGTGGGCGACATCGAGCGGAATCAGCAGTCGACCGCCAAGCAATAGCCCCGCGCATTTACGATGGCATTTTCTCGCCGGCCTGGCATCATCGGTCGTCTGGAAGTCCCCCGGCTCATGACTCTGCTATCGGATCGGGAGCCCGCGACTGCACGAGCTCGGCTTGCTGCCGATCCCGTGACCTCGACAGCGACCGCAATCTGACGAGCGGCAGCAAAGTCATTGTGAGGGTGAACCGCGGTTCCTTGATGTGGTCTACAAATCGATGCGCACGGTTATCGGTGCGGTAACGACCAATCCCGACCTGCTTTGAGCCTGAGAGCTTCTGTATGACGGCCATCTGCCGCAGGAGAACAGTTTGGCCGTCCAATCTCCCTCGAGCAAAGCCTTACTCAGCAGCAGATCGAACATCAAGCTGGACACGAAATGACGTTGGCAGCACATGATCGGAAACGAGCGAACGATGAGCTTCCGGACTCGATAACGTTCCCTAGATGCGCATTTGGTATGACCTGAAATCAGCGGGCGCTCGACTGGCGGAGCCGAGTTGAAGTTTGGCGACCCCCGAGGAGGCCCACGGCCGATCCAATAGACTTATTTGTCATTGTTCCTCGAGCAAGCTCAAGGAAGTCCCCTTCGCCCGGCAAGTCCATAACTCTATCTCCCCTTCCAAACCGGATCTCGCTTTTCTGCGAAGGCCCGTGGCCCCTCGATTCTATCGTCAGAGCTATAGAGCACATCGACGGTGGCAAACTGCCGGCGTGCCACTCGGTTCATGGCGTCCTGAAAGGAAAGTGTCTCTGCAGCGCGCACCGTCTCCTTGATGGCTGCAAACACTAGCGGAGGACCGCCGGCGAGCAATTTTGCAATTTCCCACACACGCGGCTCGAGCTTTTCGTGCGGTAGCACCTCATTGACGACGCCCCAGCGATGCGCCTCGATGGCATCCATCCAACGCCCGGTAAACAACAGATCCATTGCGACGTGATAAGGCATGCGCTTCGGCAGCTTGATTGACGCCGCGTCAGCCAGCACGCCGGCGCGGATTTCCGGCAGAGCGAATGAGGAACGGTCTGAGGCGTAGATCAAATCACAGGAAAGTGCCAATTCGAAGCCGCCGCCAACCGCCATGCCGTTAACGCAGGCGATCACGGGCTTATTGAGGTCGCGTAGTTCTTGTATGCCGCCGAAACCACCGACACCATAGTCGCT
>NZ_JBVVOS010000055.1:0-16349 GCF_055807515.1 Bradyrhizobium sp. Kon69
GCGCCCGGCCTTCCCTGCGCCCTTGTCTCAACGAGGGTAATGCGATCGGGCAAAGCTCGGGCGAATGCGCCGCGAGATCGCGAACTCTCGTCCGCTGTTTGGATCGTATATCGGCGCGAAGACCAGTCATTCCACTCTCGCTGTCGTCGCCGGCTTGACCGGGCGACCCAGTACTCCGAGACGTTCGTGATTGAGAAGAGAAGCCGCGGCGTACTGGATGCCCGGTCGAGCCGGGGCATGACAGCCTAGCGCGATCCCATCAGTTCCAATGTGGAAAGATTGGAACGGGGAGAATTCGCCCCGGTTAGCTCCCACTGCCGAAGAAATCCGCTTCTTGGATGAGCCATGACCGATCTATCTATCGATGCTCGACTGCTTGCCCCAGACAATGATCGGCACGGCGCCAATTTCACGGTCGTCGTTGTCGCGGCGGCAATCCTTCTGGCGGGCGCAGCGGCCTTGTCAGGCACGATCTCGTGGCAACAGGCATTGTTGTTTCTTCTCGGAGGCGCACTTGGCCTGACGCTGTATCATGCGCTGTTCGGGTTCACCTCGGCCTGGCGCGTCTTCATTGTGGCGCGACGGGGCGCCGGTCTCCGTGCGCAAATGGTCATGCTGGCGCTGGCGACGGCCCTGTTCTTTCCGGCCCTCGCGCAAGGCACGCTGTTCGGCGTCGCCGTGCATGGCGAGCTCGGCGCGGTGGGCGTGGGCATGCTGACCGGGGCGTTCCTGTTCGGCCTTGGAATGCAGCTCGGCGGCGGCTGCGCGTCGGGAACGCTTTATACCGCCGGCGGCGGCAACACCCGCATGCTGGTGACACTGGCGGCCTTCATCGCCGGATCGACGCTCGGTGCGTTGCATCTGCCGTGGTGGAGCGCGCTGCCGAACATCGGCGCCGTCTCTTTGATCGAACGGCTCGGATGGCTGCCGGCGCTCGTGCTCTGCTGGGCCGTGATGGCTGCGATCTACCTCACCACCGTCAGGGCCGAGATCGGCCGGCACGGCGAACTCGAGCCGGGAGCGCGGACGAAGCTGCAAGGCCTACGCCGCTTCATGCAGGGGCCGTGGCCGCTCCTGTGGGGCGCGATCCTGCTCGCGATCGGAAATTTCGCCACGCTGTATCTCGCGGGACGTCCCTGGGGCATCACCTCCGCTTTCGCGCTCTGGGGATCGAAGATCCTGATGAGCCTCGGCGTCGACGTCGCGTCATGGCCCTACTGGCAGGGTGCTCGGGCCGCCTCGCTGCACCAAAGCGTCTTCGCCGACATCACCTCCGTGATGGATTTCGGCATCATCCTGGGAGCGTTGCTGGCCGCGGGCCTCGCCGGCAAATTCCATCCGACCTGGCGCATCTCCGCATCCTCGCTCCTCGCCGCCATCATCGGCGGCCTGCTGCTCGGGTATGGCGCCCGGCTCGCCTATGGCTGCAATATCGGCGCCTATTTCAGCGGGATCGCATCGGGCAGCCTGCATGGCTGGTGCTGGCTGGTCGCGGCTTTTCTCGGCAACATTCTGGGGACACAGCTCCGACCGCTGTTCGGCCTGGCCGTCGAGCGGTAGGTCTTCGTCTGCGTGCTGTTTCGTCAGACCGTCATGGCGGGACCGGCGATTGAACTCAACGCGTGATCATCCGCGCAATCGCTTCCCCGATCACCACCGTCGTGAAGTGGGTGTTGGCCCGGCAATCCGACGGCATGATCGAGGCGTCGGCGACGCGCAGGCCCGCGATGCCCTTCACCGTGCCGTCAGGATTGACCACGCCGTCGGCGTCGTTGACGCCGGTCATGCGGCAACTGCCCGCGGCATGCTGGATGTCGCCGGTTTCACGCCGCAGCAACGCGTCGAGCTCGTGATCTGGCAAGGCCGCAGCCTGCGGCAGCGTCAGATCCGTGTCGGCGAGCCGGATCCAGTCGGCGATGCCTGAAAGTGCCGGCTGGGCGGTGATCACGGCCAGCCGCTTCACCGCATCCTTCATGCGCAGCATGTCGCGAGGATCGGCCAGCATGTTCTCCTCGACAACAGGATCGATCGCGGGGTCGGTCGAGGCCAGCTTGAGCGTGCCACGAGAATACGCGTTGAACAGCCCGGCGCCGATCGCGCCCGGCACACCGATGCCGCGGTGGTTGAAGGCGATCAGGATCATGTCGCGCTTGCCGCCGTTGGCGAGGCCCGACGAATAGGTCACACAGCAATTGGTGTGGCGGGTGTCGGGGTCGGCGGGCCGCAGGTTTTCGTGAAGCTGGATCGTGGCGCGAAACAGCGGGTGGTCGAAGAAGTGCCGGCCGACCGGCAGGTCGCGCTCGACCGCGATCCCCATCGCCTTCAGCTCATCCGCAGGTCCAATGCCCGAGCGCAGCAGGATCGCCGGACTGTGGATGGCGCCGGCGCACAGCACGATCTGGCGCGCGCTGATCTCGTGGGTGCCCTGCCCCTCGATGTGAACGCGAAGGCCGGTCGCCCGGCCGTCGCTGATCAGCACGCGGTCGACCAGCGCGTGCCCGCGAATCTCCAGATTGGCGCGGCCCCGCGCGGGCTCCAGATAGCCCTCATTGGTGGTGATGCGGCGGCTGTCGCGGCTGTTGATGGGATAGCAGGCGACGCCCTCGCCATCCGGGCCGTTGACGTCGGCGCACCAGGGATAGCCGCTCGCCAGCGCCGCATCGCGCAAGCCGCGATCGATCGGCCCCCATTTCTCCGGCGGCGCCCGATAGACCGGCAGCGGTCCGCCGCGGCCGTGGCCGGCGGCGTCGCCGAATTCCAGATCATCCTCGATCACCGAGAACAACGGCATCACGTCCTTGGCCGACCAGCCGGTGCAGCCATTGGCGGCCCATTCGTCGAACGCATCGGCGACGCCGCGGATGGCGATCTGGCCGTTCATCATCGACGAGCCGCCGAGCCCCTTGCCGCGCCAGTAGAAGCGCGGCTCCTGGCCGGCCACACGGCGCGTTAGAAGATCAGGCCACTGCCATTTCTCCTGGTACTCGCGCTTGTGGATGATCGGGATGGGATTTGGCGTCATCACTTCCCAGGGCGCCTCGTCGGCGCGCCAGTCCAGACCCGCCTCAAGCAGCAGGACGCGCCGTGCGGGATCTTCCGAGAGCCGCGCCGCAACAGCGGCACCGGCGGAGCCGCCGCCGACAACAATGACATCGTACATCGCGCTACTTCTCAACATTCCAGAACACCGGGATGGCCGACGGTATCAGACCGCGCAAGGTCGCGCGAGAGGCGGCCGGCTGGGCGAACTGGCCCCACGGTATAGCGGGTGCCTGATCGTACATGACGGTCTGGATCTCGCCTGCGATCTTCTTGCGATCCTCCTCGGCGGGCGCCTTGGCAAAGGCTTCCATCAGCGGCGTGATGCGCGCATCGCACTGCCAGCCGGTGAAATCGGCGCAGTTGAAGGCAACCATCACATTGGTCAGCGGCGAGCCGAGGTCAAAACCGCCGGCGTGAACGCCATAGACGCTCCAGCCCTCCTTCTTGGCGCGGCGCGCCAGCACGCTGGCCCAGTCCATCACCTGGAGGTCGACGTTGAACCCGGCCTGTTTCAGCCGCTCGGCCAGCACCTGCGCCGAGACGCGGGGGGCTTCGAGATCGTTGGCCTCCATGACGACAACGGGCTCGCCGGCATATTTCGTTGCCTTCAGCGCGGCCCTCGCTGCTTCGATCGACGGCTTGGCGGCGGCTTCCGTGCCGGCCTTGCTGTCATAGGTGGTGCCGCAGGTGAAGTACGTCGCGCAAGGCGCCGCGTATTTGGCATCGAGGCCGAGCGCATCCAGCACCTCGCGCTGATCGACCAGCTTCCACAGCACGCGCCTGATGGCGGGATCGTCGAACGGCTTTGATGCCGCGTTGAGGCGATAGGCGCCCGCGAACATGTTGCCGCCGGTGAAGTTCACGAGCTTCACCCGTGAGTTCTTCTCCATGGTCGGCAGCAGATCGAACGGCGCGTATTGCATGAAATCGACTTCGCCGGCCTGCAGCGCGGAGGCTGCGGTCGCACCATCTGGAATGACGCGGATCTCGAGCGTGTCGATGTTGACGCGCATGCCGCCGGCGAGGAAGTCGGCAGCCTCGGGACGCGGCACGTAGTCGGCGAATTTCTTCAGGACCATGCGGTCGCCGGTGCGGTGATCGGCCTTGCTGTAGACGAACGGGCCAGAGCCGACGATCTCGGTGATGCGTTGGTCGCCGGGCGTTTTGGCGATGCGCTCGGGCATCATGAAGGCGACCGGACTGACGGGATTGCCGAGCGCGTCGATGACCAGACCGGACGGCTCCTTCAGCGTCAGCACGAAGGTTTTTGCATCCGCCGGCTCAAGCGAGGCAGTGATTGCAAAAATGCGGCGGCCGAGCGCGCTGCGGGTGCCCGAGCGGCGCAGCGAGGCGACGCAATCGGCGGCCGTGACCGGTTGGCCGTCATGCCATTTCAGGCCGTCGCGTAGCGTGAAACTGTAGGTCAGGCCATCGGCCGAGACCTTCCAGTCCTGCACCATCTGCGGCTTGATCTCGCCTTTGGAATCCTTCGCAAACAGCGTGTCGAACACCATGTAGCCGAACGTGCGCGTAATGTAGGCTGTGGAGAAATGCGGATCGAGCGTGACGATCTCCGCCTCGAGCACCGCGACGAGATTGCCTGCGGCATGCGCGGGCGGCGCGGTCAGCGCCAAGGCGAACAGCGCCGGAATGAAAGCCTTCAGTTTGGACATTGGTGCCTTTGCCTTTGACGAGCTGTTTGCTGTCGCCGGGAAAAAGCAATGTTCGTGCCTGTTCGATGGAAGCACTCATGCGCTCATGGCTATCTGCCGCGCGTTTGCCGGATGCGGGATATGAATTGGAGGGCGATGCTTTCGCCCATTCTCCGTCATTGCGAGCGTAGCGAAGCAATCCAGACTGCCACCGCGGAGGGATTCTGGATTGCTTCGCTACGCTCGCAATGACGATGTGGCTGCAGCTGCACGCTGCCTCCACAACGTCTAGGCCAGTCCTACCCGATCACCCTGCCGAACTTGTTCGACTTCGGGAATCCCTTCGGCGCGAGGCGGCCGGCATCACCGCGGTTGCCGCGCCACTCGGCGAGCTCCTTCATGGTCGCAGAGAATTCCCGGCCCGCGGAATCCTTCCAGGTCAGGCCCGCCTTGGCGTCGAACACGGCGACGTCGGAAAGACCGCCGTCCTTGTATTTCTGCAGGCGCGCACCGCGACCACGCGGCATCTCCTGCACTTGGTCGAGCGGGAAAAGCAGCATCTTGCGGTTCTCGCCGATGACCGCGACGGTATCGCCCAGCACCTCGGTGACCGTGCGCGCCTCGTTCGGCATGTCGACGTTGAGGACCTGCTTGCCCTTCTTGGTGGTGCCGACGCAGTCGTCCTCGTTGACGACGAAGCCCTGGCCCTCGTGGCTCGCGACCAGGAATTTGCGGCCGCCCTTGTTGACGAACAGCGTGACCGGCGCGGCCTCCGGCTCGAGATCGATGAACTGGCGGATCGGCTCGCCGTGACCGCGGCCGCCCGGAAGTTTTGCGACATCGAGCGAGTAGAATTTTCCGTTGGTGGCGAACAGCAGCAGCTTCGAGGTCGTTTCCGCGAAGAACGCGAACCCGAGTTTGTCGTCCTGCTTGAAAGCCAGCCCCGAGAGATCCTCGACATGGCCCTTGAGGGTGCGGATCCAGCCCTTGTCGGAGACGACCACGGTCACCGGCTCGCGCTCGACCAGGGCCTCCTCGATCGCGGCGAGATCGTGCTCGGGCGCGTCCGCAAAGGTGGTGCGGCGCTTGCCGAGTGGGGTCTTCGGTCCGAACATGTCGCGGACCTTGCCGACCTGCTCGGCGACCTTTTTCCACTGCTCGGGCTCGGACGCCAGCAATCCCTCGATGCCCTTCAGCTCCTTACGAAGATCCTTGTCCTCGCTGCGGATCTCCATCTCCTCGAGCTTGCGCAGGCTTCGCAGCCGCATGTTGAGGATGGCTTCGGCCTGCACCTCGGTGAGCTTGAACGCCTTGATCAGCGCCGGCTTCGGCTCGTCCTCATTGCGGATGATCCTGATCACCTCGTCGATGTTCAGATAGGCAATCAGCAAGCCGCCGAGAATCTCCAACCGGCGCTCGATCTCGGCCTTGCGATGGTTGGTGCGGCGGATCAGCACGTCGCGCAGATGGTCGAGCCATTCGCGCAGGCACTCAGCGAGCCCCACCACCTTGGGGACGCGGCCCTTGATCAGCACGTTCAGGTTCAGCGGAATCTTGTTTTCGAGCTCGGTCAGCCGGAACAGCGATTCCATCATCAGCGCGGGATCGACGTTCTTCGACTTCGGCTCGATCACGATACGAACGTCTTCGGCCGATTCGTCCCTGATATCGCCGACCAGCGGCAGCTTCTTCTGGTCCAGCAGCTCGGCGATCTTCTCGATCAGCCGCGACTTCTGCACCAGAAAGGGTATCTCGGTGACCACGACGACCCAGGTGCCGCGCGCACCCTCCTCCTGCTCCCATCGGGAGCGGACGCGGAACGAGCCGCGGCCGGTGGTGTAGGCTTCAGCGATCGCCTGCTTGGAATCAACGCAGATGCCGCCGGTCGGGAAATCCGGACCCTTGACCCATTTCAGCAAGGCCTTCGACTTCGCGTCGGGCTTCTCGATCAGATGCAGCGCGGCGTCGCAGAGCTCGTGCGCATTGTGCGGCGGGATCGAGGTCGCCATGCCGACCGCGATACCCTGCGCACCGTTGGCGAGCAGGTTCGGGAAGCCGCCGGGCAGCACGATCGGTTCTTTCGACTGGCCATCGTAATTGGGGCGGAATTCGACCCCGTCCTCGTCGATGCCGTCGAGCAGAAGCCGCGCGACGTCGGTCATACGCGCTTCGGTGTAGCGGTAGGCGGCGGGATTATCACCGTCGATATTGCCGAAATTGCCCTGTCCGTCGACCAGCGGGTAGCGCGAGGAGAAATCCTGCGCCAGACGCACCATGGCGTCGTAAATTGCCTGGTCGCCATGCGGATGGAACGAGCCCATCACGTCGCCGACGATTTTGGCGGACTTCTTGAAAGCCGTGCCCGGATCAAGCCGTAGCAGGCGCATGCCATAGAGGATGCGCCGGTGCACCGGCTTCAGGCCGTCACGGGCATCCGGCAGCGCGCGGTGCATGATGGTGGAGAGCGCATAGGCGAGATAGCGCTCTTCCAGCGCCTCACGCAGCGGCACCTCGTGAATTTCGGCCGGTTCCTCCGGCGGAATCAATCGTTTTCCCATGCCGCCCGGTTAAACCGTGGAAGCGAATCGGGCAAGGATCGATTGGTTCCCTGTGGGCGGCCTACTGGCCGGCCCAGCCTGCGGTGAAGGTCTGGGTGGGTTGGGCGTTTTTCGCCTGCGTGGTAGCCGGGGCATTGGGCAAGCACCGCCGCGCCGTCTCGATCTCGGCCTCCGTCGCGCCCTTGGACCTCGCCCATGCCTCTGCGGCCGCAGCGGAATATTTGGCCACATAGAATCTGACGACGGTACAGGAGGCACGGCGAAACACGCCCGGCTGCTCACCCGCGAGGGCGTCCGGCGCCAGCGCGATCAGCGCTGCCGATATCACAAGTCCCTTGATCAGCATGAGGCTATCCCCGGTTGGAACTCAGAACGGCAAGTCCGGGGAACCCCGTTTTGTTCCAGCAATGGTTCTTCCACCAAGGCAATGCAGAGCCGCGCCAGGTTCATGGCGCGGGAATCGCACCCTTTGCCTGTTGTCGCGTCAGCGCGTTGATGAAGCCTGCCCGAGCGTCGGAATGGCCCTGCCCGCGCGGCTCCAGCACGTGGCGCAGCAGGAACAGGCCGGTCAGTCGAAAGCCGTCCTGGAGATCCTGGTCGGTGAGGTCGCCCTGCACCTCGCCCTGGCGCAGGAACGGCGGCAGTCGCAACAGGCGATCGCGCCATGGCTCGCCGGCGCCGCGCGATACCGCGCCGCCGGATTTGGGCGAGACATAGATCAGGTCGTTGGTTTCTCCGGTCACCGCACAGTTTTCCAGCGCCAGCCCGAAGCCGAGCTCGGTGAGCATCGCCAGCTCGAAATGGATCACGTGTACGGCGGCGCTGCCGATGTCGTCGAAATCGTCCAGCGAATGTTCTAGCAGCGCCAGGAGGTTTTCGTGCGGATCGCGTTCCGGCAGCAATCGCGCGATCGAGGCGAGATGGGTGATGCCGTAGACGCCGTGGGATGATCCCAGCAGCGTCGCCGCCCGCAGCTTGAGGCCCTCGATGGCATAGGTGCCGAGATGCTCGTCGAGCCGCGCCCGCCACACCACGCCGAGGCTGTTGCCGGGCTGCAGCAGCGGCCGCATCCGAGAGCCGGCGCCGCCGCGGACGAGACCGAGATGGCGGCCGTGGGCGCGGGTCAGCAGCTCGACGATGGCGCTAGATTCGCCATGCCGCCGCACCCCCAGCACGATGCCTTCGTCGGTCCATTCCATCGGTGAAGTCTAGCGGATTCCGGTCTTCAATCGTAGGGCGGATTGGCGGGATTGCGCACCGCAATCCACCTGACGCCTTACGCGTTGAACCAGCCCTGCGCGTCGCCGCGGAACGAGAAATACAATCCCATCGCCGTCAGCACGCAGGAGACGATCTCGATGGCGCTGTCGAGTTCCATGCCCTTCTCGCCGATGATCTGCCCGAGCGAGATCACCGACAATACGAGCGCTGCCGCCAGCACCCAGCGCGGCCAGTTCTTGCGCCCGCGCGCGGCCAGCCGGACGAAATAGACCAGCAGCAGGATCATGCCGCCGGCGAGCAGCGTCGACGTCATGATCATCTGCTCGGTCATCTCGGCATTGGGCGTGCGGTCCTGCACCGCCACCGACAGGGCATCCAGCATCAACGATGCATAGAGCAACGCTTCGAAGCGCCGTACGTTGCTGGGTACGCTCATCGCCGACCGATCTTTTCTTGGTTATTCTTTGGGAAATTCCAGGCCCATCTCGCGGTAGCGATCGGGATCGTCGCTCCAGTTCTCGCGCACCTTGACGAACAGGAACAGGTGCACCGGCACGCCCAGGATCTCGCCGATCTCCTTGCGCGAGTCCGCTCCGATCGACTTGATGGTGGCGCCGCCCGCGCCGAGCACGATCTTGCGCTGGCTTTCGCGCTCGACGAAAATCGTCTGCTCGATGCGCACCGACTTGTCCTTGCGCTCCTCCCACTTGTCGGTCTCGACCGTGGACTGGTAGGGCAATTCCTGGTGCAGCTTGCGAAAGATCTTCTCGCGCGTGATCTCGGCCGCAAGCTGCCGCATCGGCGCGTCCGACATCTGGTCTTCGGGATAGAGGAACGGCCCCGGCGGCACGATCTCGGCCAGTGTATGCCTGAGGTCGTCGACGCCGTCGCCGGAGATCGCGGCGATCATGAAGGTCTTTGCGAAGGCCATGCGCTCGTTGGCGGCCTGCGCCAGCGCCAGCAGCTTCTCGCGCTGGACCAGGTCGACCTTGTTGATGACCAAAATCTTCTCGTGCTTGACGCTGGCGACCTTGGTGAGGATCGCCTCGGCTTCCTCGTCGATGCCGGCCTTGGCATCCAGCAGCACGCAGACGAGGTCGGCGTCATGCGCGCCGCTCCAGGCGGTCGAGACCATGGCGCGGTCGAGCCGGCGCTTGGGCAGGAAGATGCCGGGCGTATCGACCAGGATGATCTGCGAATTGTTCTCGATCACGATGCCGCGGATCAGCGCGCGCGTGGTCTGCACCTTGCGCGAGACGATCGTGACCTTGGCCCCGACCAGCGCATTGACCAGCGTAGATTTGCCGACGTTCGGCGCGCCGATCAGCGCGACGAAGCCGCAGCGCGTGGCAGTGGGCGCCTCGCCGCTTGCTTCAACCGTCATTGCCGCCGCCAACGCCTTCACGTTCAATCATCACTGAAGCTGCCACTTTCTCTGCCGCGCGCTTGCTGCCGCCGATGCCTTCCGCCGGAGCAAGTCCCGGAAGATCGACCGCGACGCGGAATTGCGGATCATGATGCGGGCCGGTGCGCTCGACCTCGCGGTAAACGGGCGTCGGCAATCCCTTGCCCTGCGCCCATTCCTGAAGAACTGTCTTGGGATCGCGCAACGGCCGCCGCGGCTTGTGCATGCGCTCGGTCCAGTTGCGCTTGACGAAATCGGCCGCCGCCGCGTAGCCGCCGTCGAGGAAAACGGCGCCGATCACGGCCTCGCAGATGTCGCCGAGCACGCTCTTGCGCAGGCGCGCGTCGGCGCTGGGGCCGACCGAGCCGAGCTTGATGTCGTCGAGCAGACCGAGCGACTTGGCGACGTCGGCGCAGCTCTCCTTGCGCACCAGTTCGGCAAGTCGCTTGGACATCTCGCCTTCGTCGGCGTTCGGGAAGGCGTGATAGAGCATGTCGGAGACGACGAGCCCGAGCACGTGGTCGCCGAGGAATTCCAGCCGCTGATAGCTGTCGCCGCGCTTGCGCCCGGACTTCAGCGCGGAGACATGCGTGATGCCTTGCATCAAGAGGTTCGGATCGGCAAAGTTGTAGCCGATGCGTGCCTCGAGCCCCGCATTCGCATCCAAGCCCCTGGCCTTGCTGCTCCGCACCCGCTTCTTCTTTGCAGGCGTCTTGATCTCAGGCGTCTTGTTCTCAAGGCTCTTGGTCGCAGCTTCGCCGTCGGGGCCCACTTGCGCCTCGGTCGGCAGGGTCGCGATGTCCTTGGCTTCGTCTTTCATCGGACGATTTTGAAGAAGCGATTCCAGCGCACCGCCCACGGCCAGCGCCAGAACATCCAGGCATGCTCGCCTTCGGCGATCGAGAAGAAGATCATCTGGGCGCGCCCGATCAAATTCTCCTGCGGCACGTAGCCGACCTGGCCGAGGAAGCGGCTGTCAGTGGAATTGTCGCGATTGTCGCCCATCATGAAGAAGTGGCCGGTCGGCACGGTGTAGACATTGGTGTTGTCGACGTAGCCGTTGTCGGCGCAGTCCAGCGTTTCGTAGGACACGCCGTTCGGCAGCGTTTCTTTCCAACGCTTCACCCGGGAGACGCCGCTGCCTTCGGCGCCGCAGGGATCCTCGCCGACAAATTCGCTCATGCGCTGCCGCTCGACCGGCGTGTCGTTGATGTAGAGCAGCCCGTCCCGCATCTGGATGCGGTCGCCGGGCAGACCGATCACGCGCTTGATGTAGTCGGTGGAATCGTCCTTCGGCAGGCGGAATACGACGATGTCGCCGCGGTTCGGGTCCGAGCCCCAGATCCGCCCCGAGAACAGTGGCGGCGAGAACGGGATCGAGTAGTGGCTGTAGCCGTAGGAATATTTCGAGACGAACAGATAGTCGCCGACCAGCAACGTCGCCTTCATCGAGCCGGATGGGATGTTGAACGGCTGAAACAGGAAGGTGCGGATCACCAGCGCGATCAGGAGAGCGTGGATCACGACCCGGATCGTTTCGCCGACGCCGCTCTCAGTTTTCGTTCCTGAAGTCACGCTCATTGCTCTCTCAATTCCGGCGGGCGGTCACAGCGCGCCCTCCTCCCGCGAACAGCCCATCGCTCGCGGCCCAAGGAGATTGTCCTGATTCTGATAATGAGGGCCAATTCCGGCGTAAAGCCGAATTCGCCCAGCCTGATTTGCGTCCGCGGACTTTTAGACGGTTGTCGGAGGCCACGCAATCAAGGATCGCATCAAAACTGCATAAGCATTTGATTTTGAATGCGAATTATAAAATGATCGGTGCCCAATCAGGGTTTGGCCAGCGGCACGGCGGAAATGATGACGAAGGCCTGTGCCAACGGCCAGTCATCGGTGATCGACAGGTCGATCTGCGCCGCGAACCCCTCCGGCGTCAGGGCCTGGAGCCGGGCCAGCGCCCCGCCCGTCAATTGCATGGTTGGCCGCCCTCCCGGCAGGTTGACCACCCCCATGTCGCGCCACCAGACGCCGCGCCTGATGCCGGTGCCGAGCGCCTTGGAACAGGCCTCCTTGGCGGCGAAGCGTTTGGCGTAGGTTGCCACCATCATCTTCTCGTTCTTGGCGCGCCGTTCCGCCTTGGCCCGCTCGGCCGCGGTGAAGATGCGGTCGAGGAAGCGCTCGCCATGGCGGTCGATCACCTTGCCGACACGGGTGATGTCGATCAGGTCGGAGCCGATGCCGATGATCATGCCCGGCTCCGGCCGCGGTCCATCGCCGCGCGCATGCTGCGCACCGTCTCGGCGAGACCGACGAACAGGGCTTCGCCGATCATGTAGTAGCCGATGTTGAGCTCCATGATCTCAGGCAAGCCGGCGATCGTCTCCGCCGTCGCATAGTCCAGCCCGTGTCCGGCGTGAACCTCCAGCCCCGCTTCCCTCGCCAGCTTCGCCCCCGCCACGATTCGCCGCCATTCGGCCGCGGCCTTATCAGTGTGACCGTCGACGACGGCGTCGCACCAGGCGCCGGTGTGGATCTCGATCACGGGCGCGCGCAGCCGCGCCGCCATCTCGATCTGGGCGGGATCGGCCGCGATGAACAGCGACACCCGGATGCCGGCATCGTTCAGCCGCGCGATATAGGGCCCCAGCGCATTGTGCTGGCCGACGACGTCGAGCCCGCCTTCGGTCGTCACCTCCTGGCGCCGCTCCGGCACGAGGCACACCGCATGCGGCCTGGTGGCGAGCGAAATGCGCATCATGTCGTCGGTCGCCGCCATCTCGAAATTGAGCGGCTTGGAGATCTCCGCTTTCAGCCGCGCCATGTCCTCGTCGCGGATGTGCCGGCGATCCTCGCGCAAATGGGCGGTGATGCCGTCGGCACCGGCCTCGATGGCCAGCAGCGCCGCGCGCACCGGATCGGGATTGCGGCCGCCGCGGGCGTTACGCAGGGTCGCGACATGGTCGACATTGACGCCGAGGCGGAGCGGAGGTGCGGGCATTTCAGGACTCACGGAATCACAGGAATAGACCAGGACGGAAGGCGTCTATCCATTAACACGTTCGGCGCGGGCGACGACCGCCTTCGCGCGCAGCTGGGCCAGGATCGCGCTCAAATGCTTGAGATCGTAGACTTCGAGATCGATCGTCGTCTCCGTGAAATCCGGTGAGCGGCGCTGCATGCTGATGTTGTCGATGTTGCCGTCGTGCTCGGCGATCACGGTCGCGATCTGCGCCAGCGCGCCGGGCTCGTTGACGTTCTCGACCTTGATGCGGGCCGGGAAGCGTTGTGGCGTGGAGTCCTCGATGTCCCAGCGCACGTCGAGCCAGCGCTCCGGCTCTTCCTCGAAATCCTTCAGGGCCGGCGCCTGAATCGGGTAGATGGTGATGCCCTCGCCCGGCGTGACGATGCCGATGATGCGGTCACCGGGCACCGCGCCGCCGTTCGGCGCGAACTTCACCGGCAGGTCGGAATTGATGCCGCGGATCGGAATCGCGACCGGGCTGCGCGGCGGTTCGGACGACTTCTCCTTGAGCTTGCTGGTAAGCCCCTTCTTGACGCCGTAGCGCGCGATGCGCTCCTCCTTGTAGTCGGGATACATCGCACGCGCGACGTGGGAGGCCTTGATCTCGCCGCGTCCCACAGCCGCCATGACGTCCTCGATCGAGGTCCGCGCGAGTCGCGGCAGCGCGCCCTTGAGCTTGTCGTCGGCGTATTCGATCTTGGCGCGCTCGAACAGGCGCTCGACGATGCGCCGGCCGAGACCGACATATTGATCGCGCACCGCAGTCCTGGTGGCGCGGCGGATCGCGGCACGCGCCTTGCCGGTGACCGCGAGCGTTTCCCAGGCCGACGGCGGCGCAGCTTGCGCTTCCGAGGTCAACACCTCGACCTCGTCGCCGTTCTGGAGCTCCGAGGACAGCGGCGCAAACTGGCCGTTGATCTTGCAGCCCACCGCGCTGTTGCCGACGTCGGTATGCACGGCATAGGCGAAGTCGATCACGTTGGCATGGCGCGGCAGCGCGATCAGCTTGCCCTTCGGGGTGAAGCAGAACACCTGGTCGTGGAACAGCTCGAGCTTGGTGTGCTCGAGGAATTCCTCGGGATTGGCGCTCTCCGAAAGGATACCGATGGTGTGGCGCAACCAGGCGAACGCATTGGACTCGCGCTTGAGAAATTCGGTCGGCGAGCCCACGCCTTCCTTGTAGAACACGTGCGCGGCGATGCCGCGCTCGGCGATCTGGTCCATCGCCTCGGTGCGGATCTGCAACTCGACCCGCTGGTTGCCGGGGCCGATCACGGTAGTGTGGATCGAGCGGTAGTCGTTCTGCTTCGGCGTCGAGATGTAATCCTTGAACCGCCCGGGCACGACCGGCCAGTTCGTGTGGACGATGCCGAGCGCGCGGTAGCAGGCCTCGATGTCGTTGACGACGACGCGGAAGCCGAAGATGTCGGACAATTGCTCGAAGCCGACCGACTTGCGCTCCATCTTGGTCCAGATCGAGAATGGCTTCTTGCGGCGGCCATAGACCCGCGCCCCCAGGCCCCGATGCCGCAGATTGTTGGAGAGCTGGTCCTCGATTTCGCCGATCAGATTGCGGTTGCGCTCGGCCAGCGCATCGAGCCGCTGCATCACCACCGAATAGGCTTCCGGGTCGAGGGTCCGGAACGACAGGTCCTCCAGCTCCTCGCGCATTTCCTGCATGCCCATGCGCCCCGCCAGCGGCGCATAGATATCGAGCGTCTCCTCGGCAATGCGCCGTCGCGATTCCGTCGGCACGAAGTCCAGCGTGCGCATGTTGTGCAGGCGGTCGGCGAGCTTCACCAGGAGCACGCGGACGTCGTCGGCAATGGCCAGCAACAATTTGCGCAGATTCTCGGCCTGCTTGGCCTCCCGCGACACCAGCTCCAGCCGCTTCAGCTTGGTCAGGCCCTCGACCAGCGCGCCGATCTCGGGCCCGAAGATCTGGTCGATCTCGGCCCGCGTCGCTTCGGTGTCCTCGATCGTATCGTGGAGCAGCGCAGCCACGATGGTGGCGTCGTCGAGCTTCAGGTCGGTCAGAATCGCCGCCACTTCGAGCGGATGGGAGAAGTACGGGTCGCCCGAGGCGCGGGTCTGCGAGCCGTGCGCCTTCATGGCGTAGACATAGGCGCGGTTCAGCAAATCTTCGTCGGTGTTGGGATTGTAGGACCTGACGCGCTCGACGAGGTCATATTGACGCATCATGCGTGCGCGAGGCTTCGCCGGGCGCGTCACCGGCGCAGTCGGGGCCACGGCAACCGATTCGGTTGCGGCCTGCATCTGCGTTGGTGTGCGGCGTCGATATACCATGCCGTCCTGCCTTCAAACGGACCACCACACAGCCCGTTGTATACATCTTAGCTCCGATCGCGCGCGTGTCCGATCAATTCAGTGACAGGAACAGGCGCGAACCGACCACGCTATGGTAACCACGAAAACGCCAACAAAAGCAAAGGCCCGAACAACGGTTCGGGCCTTTGATAAGATCACAAAGAAGTCGATGAGCGCGATGGGACGATTACTCGTCCTCCTCGGGCTGCTCCTCGGGCGGCGCCAGGCCTTCAAGACCCTTCAGGAGCTCTTCTTCCGTCATGCGCTCAACGGCGACTTCGGTATCGTCTGCATCCACGCTCGCACCGGCGGAACCGATCAGCGGCACGGTGTCCGGCTCGGGCTCGTCGACCTCGACGAACTTCTGCAGCGAGTGCACCAGCTCCTCGCGGAGGTCCTCCGGCGAAATGGTGGTCTCAGCAATTTCGCGCAAAGACACAACAGGGTTCTTGTCGTTATCGCGGTCAACCGTTAGTTGTGAACCAGACGAAATCATGCGGGCCCGGTGGGCGGCCAGCAGGACCAGGTCAAACCGGTTGTCGACCTTGTCGATACAATCTTCTACGGTGACGCGAGCCATCGACTGTCGCTCCGTTGTGGGTGGGACGAAATATGTGGATGAATGGCGGTAGTTATAGGGGCCGGGAGGGTTTCGCAAGGCCAATTTGTGATTTGGCCTCGCCAAGCGGCTCTGCTACCCCCACATTGGGGCTGGGATGGGTGGTTTCCCGGGCCGCTGGGGACGGCGGCGTCGGGAGTGTGCAAGTTGGCCATAACTATACCTTGATTGCCCCGACTTCTCCGGATTTGCGGTTTCGACGGGTTTCGGCGGGACTTTAGAAGTGCGCGGCTTGCTGTCGCCGCGCCAACAATAAACGATCAATCACGAACTCTACGCGAGCAAACTGAATGTCACCTTCCTCTTCCGACAAGATCGCGCTCTTCATCGATGGAGCCAATCTCTACGCGACGGCGAAAACTCTGGGCTTCGACATCGATTACAAGCGCCTGCTGAAGGAGTTTCAGAGTCGCGGGACGCTGCTGAGGGCGTTCTACTACACCGCCATCATCGAGGATCAGGAGTACTCCTCGATCCGGCCGCTGATCGACTGGCTCGACTA
>NZ_JBVVOS010000056.1:0-14900 GCF_055807515.1 Bradyrhizobium sp. Kon69
CTCGGCCTGCCCAAGCCCGAGGACGGCAAGATCCCGATGGCGGTCGGCGTCGACCTGCGCGGTGAATCCTATGGCCTGTTGATCGACCAGATCGGCGAAGTGCTGCGGCTCGCCGAGGACGGCATGGAAGAAAACCCCGTCAATCTCGACCCCCGCATGGCCAAGCTCGCCGGCGGGGTCCACCGTCTCGACGGCCAGCTCATGGTCGTCCTCGACGTCGATCGCGTCCTCGAGCTCGCGCCCGAGATGATGGCGGCCTGATACGCCGGCACATCCGCCGACGTACCTGCAATTGGAAGTGCCCCCGCAAAAGCGGGGAGAAGCAGAGGTTCACATGCGAACTTGTCTCGTCGTTGATGATTCCAGCGTCATCCGCAAGGTTGCGCGCCGGATCCTGGAAGGCCTCGACTTCCAGATCCTCGAAGCCGAGGACGGTGAGAAGGCGCTGGAGGCCTGCAAGCGCGGCTTGCCCGATGCGGTCCTGCTCGACTGGAACATGCCGGTGATGGACGGCTACGAGTTCCTCGGCCATCTCCGGCGCATGCCCGGTGGCGACCAGCCCAAGGTCGTGTTCTGCACCACCGAGAACGACGTCGCGCATATCGCGCGCGCGCTGCACGCGGGCGCCAACGAGTACATCATGAAGCCTTTCGACAAGGACATCGTGACGGCGAAATTCCAGGAAGTCGGCCTTATCTGAGCGACCGTCCCGGAGGCTGAACGGCTCCTTCGGCGTTTGTTTTCAACTGACCGTTTCAGTCTGAGTTGGTGAGTAAATGAGTGTTGCGTTCGCAGGTAATTCGACCCCGGGCTCGTCGCGGGAAGCCGGACCGTTGCGGGTGATGATCGTCGACGACTCCGTCGTCATTCGCGGGCTGATCTCGCGCTGGGTCGGTGCCGAGCATGACATGGAAGTCGCGGCCTCGCTGCGCACCGGACTCGAGGCGGTCAACCAGATCGAACGCATCAACCCCGACGTTGCCGTGCTCGATATCGAAATGCCGGAGCTCGACGGTATCTCGGCGCTGCCGCAACTCCTGGCGAAGAAGCGCGATCTCGTCATCATCATGGCCTCGACGCTGACCCGCCGCAACGCGGAGATCAGCTTCAAGGCGCTGTCGCTCGGCGCGGCCGACTACATTCCGAAGCCGGAATCGACGCGAGAGGCGTCGGCTGCGGACATCTTCCATCACGACCTGATCCAGAAAATCCGCCACCTCGGCGCACGGCTGCGCCGCAAGCCCGTGGTTGGGAGCCCGCCGCTCGCGCCCGCAAGCCCGGCCCCGGCTGCACGTGGACCGCTTGTCGCGCGGCCTGCCGCGCCGGCTCCGGCCCTGCATGCGCCGTCGTCGTCCTCGCCGCTGTCCACGCGTCCGTTCTCGACCCAGGCACCGAAGGTGCTGCTGATCGGCTCATCGACCGGCGGTCCTCAGGCGCTGATGGCACTCGTCGCCGAGCTCGGCCCCGTGATCGACCGCGTCCCGGTGCTGATCACCCAGCACATGCCGCCGACCTTCACCACCATTCTCGCCGAGCATCTGGCGCGCACGAGCCGCAAGCCGGCAGCCGAAGCCGCCGATGGCGAGCCGGTGAAGCCGGGCCGCATCTATCTTGCGCCGGGCGGCAAGCACATGCGCGTCGTGCGTAGCGGCGTCGACGTGGCGATCGCGCTCGACGACGGCCCCGCCGTCAATTTCTGCAAGCCCGCGGTCGATCCGCTGTTCACCTCCGCCATCGACATCTGGCATGGCGCCATCCTCTCCGTGATCCTGACGGGCATGGGCTCGGACGGCATGCGCGGCGGCAAGGACATCGTCGCCGCCGGCGGCAGCGTGATCGCGCAGGACGAAGCCTCCAGCGTGGTCTGGGGCATGCCGGGCGCGGCGGCCAATGCCGGCATCTGCGCGGCGATCCTGCCGCTCAACCAGATCGGCGCCCGGGTCAATCGCCTGTTCGCGGGAGACCGCTCGTGACGCCGGTCGACTACGACTATTTACGCAAATTCCTGAAAGAGCGCTCCGGCCTCGATCTCTCCCCGGACAAGCAGTATCTGGTCGAGAGCCGGCTGCTGCCGCTGGCCCGCAAGGCGAGCCTTGCCGGGATTCCCGATCTCGTGCTGAAGATCAGGAACGGCGACGGGCGGCTTGCAAGCGACGTGGTCGAGGCGATGACCACCAACGAGACCTTCTTCTACCGCGACAAGATCCCGTTCGATCATTTGCGCGAAACGATCCTGCCAGGGCTGCTTCGGGCGCGCGCGGCGCGCAAATCGCTGCGCATCTGGTCGGCGGCCTCGTCGACGGGACAAGAGCCCTATTCGATCGCGATGTGCGTAAAGGAGATGGGCGCAGCCTTCGCCGGCTGGCGCATCGAGATCGTCGCCACCGATCTGTCGCAGGAGGTGCTGGAGAAATCCAAGGCCGGCGTCTACAGCCAATTCGAGGTGCAGCGCGGCCTGCCGATCCAGCACCTGATGAAATACTTCACGCAAGCGGGCGAGGTCTGGCAGCTCAATGCCGACATCCGCGCCATGGTGCAGTTCCGCCAGCTCAATCTGTTGCAGGACTTCTCCCATCTCGGAACGTTCGACGTGATCTTCTGCCGCAATGTGCTGATCTATTTCGACCAGGACACCAAGGCCGTGATCTTCGAGCGCATGGCGAAGATTTTGGAAGCCGACGGCACGCTGCTGTTGGGCGCCGCCGAATCCGTCGTCGGCATCACCGACGCGTTCCGCCCGATCGTCGAACGTCGTGGTCTCTATCAGCTCAACCCGACGCGCTCCGGCCGCCCGATGGGCGGATTGATGCCGCCGTCGTTGAAGGTGGCAGCGGCGCGGTGAGACGCGTGGCCCGCGCCTATCGGCGCCGTGATGTTGCCGCGCGTTCGAAGCTGCTTTGCTTTAACGGACCGATGCTAGGCCGATAGACGTCGGCCCGCGCGGTGCCTGTCGCCGCGTGGTGGACGATGTGACGTCGTCTGCTGTCGGAGAGACGAAAGACGAAAGCTCAACGTCGTTGACGTAGATCAACGGAGCGGCAGGTACCTGGAAACTGGTGGGGTTGTCAGGCCGTTCCTCCCTCGTCGGATGCGCCGTCCAAGACGCCGATCCGCTCGGCAAGAGAGACCAGTTCGGCTAACGACCGAACCTGCATTTTCTCCATCAAGCCGTGGCGGTGAGCTTTGATCGTGCGCTCGGTCGTTCCGAGCGTGTGTGCGATCTGCTTGTTGATTTTGCCCCGAACGACAAGGTCGAAAACCTGTCGCTCGCGCGGCGTCAATTTAGCGAGACGAGCACGAGCCATGTTCAGCACGTTCTGTAGGTCTCGTGACGATCGATGGTGTGCCAAGGCTCCGGCGATCGCGCGAAGAAGGTCTTCTGAGCTTACCGGCTTGCTCAGAAAATCCTGCGCACCCGCCTTTATGGTTCGCACAGTGATCGGAATGTCGCGATAGCCGGAGAGAAATATGATCGGCAATGTCGAGCCGAGTTCGCCCAATTGTTTTTGGAGGGCAGGGCCGTCCAGGTCGGGGATTTGCACATCGAGAAGGATGCAACTCGGAATGCTGTCGCTCGGCAGTCGGTCCAGCAACGCCTGCGCCGACGTATAGACGGCGACCTCGTAACCGGCGTGTCTTAAATGACGCTCCATGGCCGTCAGGAAAGAAAGGTCGTCGTCAACGATATGCACGAGCCCCGGCACCGATCCCCTCTCCATTGCAAAGAGGCTACCGCGCTATTCAGCTTGCCTAAGTGTCTTTTTGAACCCTTTTAAGACATAGCTGATCTGTCGCAGCGAAAAGTCTCTATGCAGTTTGTGCCACGCCGCCGCCGTGCCGGCCTTTGTCGATGCGCGAGCCGCGAATCCAACTGACGTTTTGAACTCGCGAATAGAATCCCTCATCCGACGCTTCGCGGCGACCTTCTCCCAGAAGGGAAGAAGGGCATCCCTCACAAGATCGCATGCGGCAGAAACCGCGAGCCGTTGCCGGTGATCGGGCTCTCGTCCTCGCGGATCGACAGCCCGCAGGGTTCGTGATTCACCAGCCAGCTTCCCACCACCGGATAGAAGTCTGAGAAGTTCGGCAGCGGCGCGAGCGCCTGCCGCACGAATCCTTCGGCGCCGTAGGGGCCTGCCTGCTCGTCGAGCGGCATTCCGCCTGCTACCAGCGTGACATTGGCGCCTTCGCGCGACAGCAGCGGCTTGCGCACATAGGAGCTGCCGAGCTCGGCTGCCCGCGGATCGTCCTCGAAGAACGCCGGCAGCAGATTGGGATGGTTCGGAAACATCTCCCAGAGCAGCGGCAGGATGCCCTTGTTGGAAAGCACCGCCTTCCACGGCGGTTCGATCCAGCGTGTCGGTGCGTCCTTGAGCTTTGCGCCGAAGCTGTCGTGAAACATCCATTCCCAGGGATAGAGCTTGAAGGCGAGCGCGATGTCGCGGTCGTCGAGATCGACGAAGCCGCCGGTATCGTTGCGCCAGCCGATCGCCTCGATGTCGAGCAGCGTGGTTGCAAGTCCCGCCTGGCGCGCGGTGTCTTCGAGATAAGCGAGCGTGCCGGCATCCTCCTCATTGCCCGTGGTGCCGGTGAGATGGACGTGGCGCCCCGTGGCAATCTGCTTCCACGCTTCGATCAGTCGTTCGTGGATGGAGTTGAACTGGTCGGCGCGCGACGGGATGATGCGCCGTTCGATCGCCTGTTCGAGCCAGGTCCACTGAAACACCGCGGCTTCGAAAATCGAGGTCGGCGTATCCGCGTTGTATTCGAGCAGCTTTGCCGGTCCCTTGCCGTCGAATTTCAGATCGAGCCGGCCATAGAGGCTGCGGTCGTCTCGTGCCCAGCTTTCGGCGATCAGGCTCCAGAACGCGTCCGGTATCTTCAAGCGCCGCAGATGGCGCTCGTCGCCGATGACCCGGCCGGCGAGCTCCAGGCACATCGCGTCGATCTCGCCGGTCGGCGCCTCGATGCCACGCTCGATCTCGTCGAGCGTGAAGGCGTAGTAGGCGCGCTCGTCCCAATAGCGCTCGCCGTCGATGGTGTGGAAGGCGAAGCCGCATCGTTCGGCGGTCTGCCGCCAGTCGTCGCGCTCGGGGCAGACGATGCGTTGCATGGGTCAGCCGCCGCCAGAGAAGCCATGGCCAAACGAGCCGAAGCCGCCGCGGCTCACGCCGCCGGAGCCTGAATCGGACGACGTTCCGGACGAGGAATGGCTCGAGGAGTCGCTGCTGAAGAAACTCGATCGCGACGAGCTGCCGCCGCCGCTGGAGGAACTGCGGCTGCTGCTGCACGACGTGCTCGCTTGCACCGCTGGGTCCGTGCCGACAGGAATGGGCTCGCAATTGTGCCGCGGCATCAGCGTGTAGGCGGTGGTGCCGACCGCGATCGTGCCCATCACCAGCAGCGCGACACGGCCGGAGCGCTTCACCGGCTGCTGCGTGGGCGGCGGCCCGGCCGCCGGCCGGCGCTTGCCGAACTCTTTTTTGGAGGGCTTGTCGGCCATGTCAGTAGATCATGCAGGCGGCGTTGAGCAGGCCTGCGGCGAGCGAGGACAGGCCGAGCCAGATCGCGGGCGCAAGCTCGCCGGCCGCGATCCGGGCCGGCAGATTCGGCACCGGCACCCTCACCAGAAAGAGCACGATGATCTGCACGATCAGCGCGATGAGCGCCCAGATCAGGCAATCCAGCACATTGGCCGAATGCGCGATGGCGCTGACCAGCGGCGCCACGAAGCCGAGCAGGCTGAGGCCGAGCGCTATCGCCGCGGCCGGCTCGTTGTCGCGGATCAGCTGGAATTCGTTGTAGGGCGTGATGCGGGTGTAGACGAACAGATACGTCACGATCGCGATCAGCCCGGTGCAGAAATAGACCAGGAAGGCGGGCAGGCCGGCGAGTGATTGCAGGATCATCGTTCCCCCATCGTGCAGCGACCATTCGTCGGCGGAGGAAGGATAGCGGTTCAACGGCGGCAGGACGATTGAGGCCGCGTTCGCGTCCCCAAAAACAAAACCCCGCCATTTGCGGCGGGGTCCAGGCTGGGAGGAGCAAGCCCCGAAGGGCTCGCGGGTAAAACCCAGGATCAGGCGGGAATGCGCTCTTCGACCTCGTGCGGCTCGCGCAGCACGTAGCCGCGGCCCCACACGGTCTCGATGAAGTTGCGGCCTTCCGAGGCATTCGCGAGCTTCTTGCGGAGCTTGCAGATGAAGACGTCGATGATCTTCAGCTCGGGCTCGTCCATGCCGCCATAGAGATGGTTGAGGAACATTTCCTTGGTGAGGGTCGTGCCCTTGCGGAGCGAGAGCAGCTCCAGCATCTGGTATTCCTTGCCGGTCAGATGCACGCGCTGGCCGCCGACTTCCACCGTCTTGGTGTCGAGGTTGACGACGAGGTCGCCGGTCTGGATCACCGACTGGGCATGGCCCTTGGAGCGGCGCACGATCGCGTGGATGCGGGCAACCAGCTCGTCCTTGTGGAAAGGCTTGGTCATGTAGTCGTCGGCGCCGACGCCGAGACCCTTGACCTTGTCCTCGATGCCGGCGAGGCCGGAGAGGATCAGAATGGGTGTCTTGATCTTGGAGACCCGGAGCTGCTTGAGCACGTCGTAGCCGGACATGTCGGGCAGGTTGAGGTCGAGAAGGATAATGTCGTAATCGTATAATTTACCGAGATCGACGCCTTCTTCCCCCAAATCGGTCGTGTAGACGTTGAAGCTCTCAGACTTCAACATCAGCTCGATCGACTGCGCGACGGCGCTGTCATCTTCAATCAGCAAAACGCGCATGCCAGTTCCCCATAGTCGCCGCTCCTGGGCGTCAGGTCGGCCGCATTCGCGGCACACAACAAAACGCCTTTGAACAACTGATTCGGATCCTGACAACAGATGGTTAACAAATTCTGATTCTGGAACGCAAGCCCTGTAGATGCAATTTTCGTCGAATCGCCCTAAGGTCTTGTGTGCGAAGCAGCTTTCGTTATCCGGTTGCGTTCAAGTTCCACTTTAAGAGACGGGCCTAACCGACTCCCGCGACTCAGCCTTCTTCTGAAGGGGAGTCACGCTCAGTCACAAAGACAGTGACGCAATGATTAACGATGCGGGTAAACACGAAGTTAAGCGCCGTTCAGAAATATGGCGAAACTTAAGGTTTTCGCCACGAAGCCCGGGATTATGAAGGCGATCACCTCATGAAGGCCCTCTAATGAAGGCTCTTGCCGAACAGATCGGCGATATTGACGGCATCAATATTTATGGCCGTGTGGTCGGCGTGCGCGGCCTGATGGTCGAGGTGGCCGGCCCGATCCATGCGATGTCGGTCGGCGCGCGGCTCGTGATCGAGACTGGCGGCAACCGTTCCATCCCCTGCGAGGTGATCGGCTTCTCCGGCAACAACGCCGTCGTGATGCCGTTCGCCGGCCTCGACGGCGTGCGGCGCGGCTGCAAGGCCGTCATCGCCAATGCCGCAAATCAGGTGCGGCCTTGCGCGGCCTGGCTCGGCCGCGTCGTCAATGCGCTGGGTGAGCCGATCGACGGCAAGGGGCCGCTGCCGCAGGGCCCGGCGCCGATGCCGTACCGCAATTCGCCGCCGCCGGCGCACTCGCGCAAGCGCGTCGGCGCGCCACTCGATCTCGGTGTGCGCGCGATGAACACCTTCCTGACCTGCTGCCGCGGCCAGCGCATGGGCATCTTCGCAGGCTCCGGCGTCGGCAAGTCGGTGCTGCTGTCGATGCTCGCGCGCAACGTCGATGCCGCCGTCAGCGTCATCGGGCTGATCGGCGAACGCGGCCGCGAAGTGCAGGAATTCTTGCAGGACGACCTCGGCGACGAGGGCCTCGCGCGTTCCGTCGTCGTGGTCGCCACCTCCGACGAGCCGGCGCTGATGCGCCGCCAGGCCGCCTATCTGACGCTCGCGATCGCGGAATATTTTCGCGACGAGGAGCAGGACGTCCTTTGCCTGATGGATTCGGTGACGCGCTTTGCCATGGCCCAGCGCGAGATCGGCCTGTCCGCGGGCGAGCCGCCGACCGCCAAGGGCTACACGCCGACCGTGTTCACCGAGCTGCCGAAGCTTCTGGAGCGCGCCGGCCCGGGCCTCGGCGAGGGCGCCATCACCGCGATCTTCACGGTGCTGGTCGATGGCGACGACCATAACGAGCCGATCGCGGATGCCGTCCGCGGCATCCTCGACGGCCACATCGTGATGCAGCGCTCGATCGCCGAGCGCGGCCGCTACCCCGCCATCAACATCCTCAAATCCGTCTCCCGCACCATGCCGAAATCGGCCGACCCGCAGTTCTGGCCGACCATCCAGAAGGCGCGGGCGGTGATGGCGACCTATGCCGACATGGAGGAATTGATCCGTCTGGGCGCCTACCGCGCCGGCTCCAGCCCGGAGGTCGACGAGGCGATCCGCCTGCACGAGCCGCTGGAGGCCTTCCTGCGCCAGCGCAAGGATGAAAATGCATCGCTGGCGGACGGCTACCGCCAGTTGGCGCAAATCCTCGGCAATTTGGAAACGGAACGCTAACTTTGTCCCGTCATCATCCCATCCCACAGAGTAGCAGAGCCGGTCTTGGCCCCCGTCGGGCCTGTGGGGAGACCGGTGTTGTCCCACGTGCAGCCAAGGGACTTCTGGGGAGTACGAGTCGATGAAGTCACGTGATACCCTCATCCGCCTGAAGAAATTTCAGGTCGACGAGAAGCGCCGCCGGGTCAGCCAGATTGAGACCATGATCGCCGACTTCCAGCGGATGTCGACCGATCTTGAACGCGAGATCTCGACCGAGCAGGAGCGCGCCGGGATCAACGATCCCTCGCACTTCGCCTATCCGACCTATGCCAAGGCTGCCATCCAGCGCCGCGAGAACCTGACCCGCTCGGCCGACGAGCTGAAGGGCCAGCTCGACGAAGCCAAGGCCGCGCTGGCCGAAGCCTTCGAGGAGCTGAAGAAGGTCGAGCTTCTCGACGAGCGCGATCAGGCCCGCGAACGTGCCGAGGAAAACGCCCGCGAGCAGGCCGATCTCGACAGCATCGGCCTGATGCGGGCCCGCATGGGCGCCGTCGCCTGAGACGCTAGCCGCCAGACCTGCGAGAATTTGCAGAACCCGGACCCCATGGGTCCGGGTTTTCGCATGTGCTGTCCACAGTGTGCCGCCGCGCCCCCTTGGTGGTCGGCTTTGTCGCGCGCTATGGTGGCGGCGTGCCAGGGCCTGCGCGGAACGCGACGGGCTGCGCATTGGGGGGCTGAATGCTGACGCCAGCAGAGCTGGTCGGGCTGATTGGGGCGGTGGCGCAGGGCGATCAGGCCGCGTTCGAGCGCCTCTACGTCGCCACGCGCGCGAAACTCTATGGTGTCGTGCTCCGTATCTTGCGCCGACAGGATCTCGCAGAGGAGGTCATTCAGGAGACCTACGTCAAGATCTGGAATAGCGCCGGCCAGTTCAATCCCGCTCTCGCGTCGCCGATCACGTGGATGGCGTCGATCGCGCGCAACCGCGCCATCGACATCGTGCGCAAGAAGACGGAAGTCTCCATCGAGGAAGAGCCGCAGGCGATGGAAGTCGCGAGCGACAGCCCCGATCCGCTGGCGCGGCGGGAGATGACCGAGGAATTGAGGCGGCTGCTCGAATGTATCGGCCGGCTCGAGCCGGACCGTCAGAGGCTCGTGCTTCTCGCCTATTACAACGGCTGGAGCCGCGATCAATTGGCGGAGAAATTCGCGGCGCCCGTCAACACGGTGAAGACGTGGCTTCGGCGCAGCATGTTGGATATTCGCGAATGTCTCGGGCTATGAGATTCGAGCCATGAGAGCTCATACGGTGAGGGTGGGTCTGGACCGCAAGTGATGGCCTATACGGAGGACCATATCGCGCTCGCCGCGGAATATGCGCTCGGCACGCTCGACGCCGGCGAGCGCGCGCAGGTCGAGACCATGATGGCGGTGGACAAGGCGTTCGCCGATGTCGTGCAGGCGTGGGCATTCCGGCTCGGCGTCCTCAACCAGATGGTCGGCTCGATCGAGCCGCGTCCGATCGTGTGGGAGAACATCAGGTCCGAGCTCGCGCGGACGGGCTTTGCGCAGGAGCCGCCAGCACTGCCGGACGCAGCACCGCCGCCACCTGTGCCGGAGTTCTCCTCGCCCGACACCGTGCCTCCGCAGGTGCCGTCGGAGACTATGCAGCAGCCGCCGCCGCCTCCCGAAGCGGAGCAGCCTGACCCGGCGCGTCCTGCGTCCGATGCGATGCCCGAAATCGTGCCGATCTTCATGCCGCAGGTCCACGCGCCGAACCCGGATGTCGTGCGTGCGGCACCGCCGCCGGTTGCCGACAACAGCAACGTGATCCGGCTTGAGGGCCGCGTGAAGCGCTGGCGCACCATCGCATCCGCCGTCGGCGCGCTCGCGGCCGCGCTGCTCGTGACGCTGTCGCTTCAGATCTTCCTGCCCGACGCGTTGCCGGGCGGCTTGCGGCCGCCAGCGCGCATCCAGACGGTGGAGGTGAAGACGCCGGCGCCGCTCCCGGTGTCGTCGCAATATGTCGCGCTGTTGCAGGGCCAGGGCGGCGGTCCCGCCTTCATCCTCACCATCGACGGTGCGACCAAGAACTTTACGGTGCGCAAAGTCGGCGCGACACCGGAGCCCGGCAAGAGCTTCGAGCTCTGGCTGATCTCCGACAAGCTGCCGCGTCCGCGCTCGCTCGGCGTGATCGGCGCCGGCGATTTCACCGCACGACCGGTGCTCGGCTCGTACGATGCCGACGTCGTCAACGGCGCGACCTACGCCGTCACGCTCGAGCAGGCAGGCGGTTCGCCCAACGGCCAGCCGACCTCGGCGCCGGTGTTTTCCGGCAAGCTGATCGATACCGTGCCGCCCTCCCAGCCGCAGGCGCCCGCGAAGAAGTAAGCGTCGTAGCCCGGATGGAGCGCAGCGCAATCCGGGACCGCCGTCCCGCATTCCGCTTTGCTCCATGCGGGCTACAAGCGCCGAATGCTGTCGCCACGGTCCGTCCTGCCGTCGTCTTCCGACAAATCCCGCCGAATCCGCCCCCGATTTGAACCTCTCCGCGTTTCGCGGCGTCAAATGCCCGGAATTTGCAGTCGGCGCCCCCAATCATGGTGCCGGAGAGGGGCGAGAAAATCAGATGGATGCAGCGAAAACGTCGGGCATCTTCATTCACCAATATGCGGGGCTGCCACACGGCCCGGCCTTCGAGCATTGGCGCGAGCGGACTTTCGGGGCCTGCGGCCTGGATATCGGGCCGAGCCGGGGCGACAGCATCGATTGCCGGCTGCAGGTCAGCGTGGTCGACAATATCGCGCTCGCCATTCCCGAAGGCGCCTCCGCGCAATATTCACGCACCCAGAGCCACCTTGCCGACGGCAGCGACGATCTCGTCCTGATCGCGGCGCATGCGGGTCTCGTCCGCGTCGGGCAGAACGGCCACGCCGTGGAGCTTGCGCCCGCGCAGATGGTGCTCGTCGACATGGGCATCACCGGCACCGTCGGCCACACCGAGGAAGATCGCTTCACCACCATCCGCATGCCGCGCCGCGCGCTGCTCGAGATCAATCCGCGCGCCGAGGACAAGCTGTCGCAAGTGCTCTCGGACGGCGCGGTCGCCGAGACGATCTTGCGCTACCACTCCCTTGCCGCCCATCACGCGCCGCATCTCGACGCCGTCGGCCAGCGCCTCACCGCGCAGCACATGGTCGATCTCGTCGGCCTCCTGCTCGGCACCGACGCCGAACATGCAAGTCTTGCGCGCGGACGGGGTCATGCGGCGGCCCGTCTCGACCTCATGCGTGCCGACGTGATGGCTGCCCTTGGCCGCAACGATCTCTGCCTGTCCGAGATTGCCACGCGCTCTGGCCTGAGCCCGCGCCAGGCGCAGCGCCTGTTCGAGCAGGCCGGAACGACCTTCACCGAGTTCGTGCTGGAGCAGCGCCTGCTGCAGGCGCGCAAGCTGCTCGGCGATCCCCGCGCCAGGACCCGCAAGATCAGCGACATCGCGCATTCGTCGGGCTTCTCCGATCTGTCCTATTTCAACCGCGCCTTCCGCAAGCGCTTTGCCGCGACGCCGTCGGAACTGCGCGAGGCCTGAGCGCGCCGAGAATTCGTGCGGCGCGCCGGTGCCACCGCAGTTGGCCCGCCGGGCCGGATGAGTTATATCTGTCTGCGCGGTCAGATGGCTTGATCGTTCGTCGCTTCGTCGTCGCTCTCTTGGGAAATGCAGTCAACGGACATGGCGCGTATCGTCGTGCTCGGCGCCGGGTTTGCAGGTCTGTGGGCGGCCATCGGTGCCGCACGCAAGCGCGAGGAGATCGGCGCGGCCGGCCGTGACATCGAGATCCGTGTCATCGATCGCAATCCGTATCACAACATCCGCGTCCGCAATTACGAGGCCGACCTCAGCGAGGTCGCGCTTCCGCTGCCGCAACTGCTCGATCCGATCGGCGTCAGTCACGGAATCGGCGAGGTCGAAGCCATCGATCCGGCACGGCGCGAGATTTCGCTGCTGACGGATGGCGGTGACGAGACGCTGGCTTATGACCGGCTGGTGCTGGCGCTCGGCAGCGAAGTGATGCGTCCCGACATTCCCGGCCTTGCCGAGCATGCTTTCGATGTCGACACTTATGCAGCGGCGCTCCACCTCGAGGATCATCTCGCCTCGCTCGGACGCAGCGTGCCCGCGCCGGGGCGCTCGACGATCGTCGTGGTCGGCGCCGGCTTCACCGGCATCGAGGTCGCGGCCGAGATGCCCGACAGACTGGCGCGCGCCGGCATCACCGGCAGCCGCCGCATCATCCTGGTCGATCCCAATCCTGCCGTGGGCGCCACCATCGGCGCACATGCACGTCCCGTCATCGATACGGCGTTGGCCTCGCTCGACGTCGAGACACGGCTTGGCGTCCGCGTCGTCTCCGTCGAGGCCGCCGGCCTGCGCCTGAGCTCGGGGGAGTTCATTCCGACACGGACGGTGATCTGGTGTGCCGGGATGCGCGCGAGCCCCCTGGCGGCGAGCTTTCCGGACGCACGCGATCGCCTTGGGCGGCTTCTGGTCGATCCCATGATGCGGGTTGCGGATGTCGGCGGCGTGTTCGCGGCCGGCGACGTCGCCTCGAGCGTGGTCGACGGCTTGCATCCGACCGTGATGTCCTGCCAGTTCGCGCGTCCCATGGGCCGTTTCGCCGGTCACAACGTGGTCGCCGATCTCGCGGGCCTGCCGATGCTGCCGCTCCGGATCGACTGGTACGTGACCGTGCTCGATCTCGGCGGCTGGGGCGCGCTCTATACGGAAGGGTGGGATCGCGAAGTCCGCGTCACCGGCGCGGCCGCGAAGGCCACCAAGCAGACCATCAACCGCAAGCGCATCTATCCGCCGCTCTCGGGGCGCAAGGACGATCTGTTCGCGGCTGCTGCGCCGACCGTGCAGGCGCCGCCGCCGACTTATGGGGCGCGCAATTGACCTAACTACTAGTCGCGAATTCATTTACGATGCCGTGCAGCTTTGGAGCCACGGAGGATTCGACCTTGCGGATCAACGATGATCTTCTCTCAACGGTTGTGTTTCTCGGCTATCCGAGTGACGAGCCCGAGAAAGGTGGTATCGATTGTATCGGAACCGCTTTTTTTCTGAGGCATAACGGTTTTCCATATCTGGTTACTGTCCGACATTTGGCAGAGTTTGTAGGAGACGATCCATTTCTCTTGCGGGTCAATCGGGCTGGTGGAGCCCAAAATATACTGATCGATAATGCCACTTGGTACTACGACGCCGATCCGACGGTGGATGCAGCGGTACTGTCTCTTGAAGGGATTATTGACGAGGCCGAATATGACGTGCGTTTCATTGACGACGCGAAGGAAGTTTGGTGGGCGAATAAGGCTTGGAAATACGGAGTGGGGATCGGAGACTTTTGCTACACGATCGGTCTGTTCAGAGTGTTATCCGGCCGAACCCGCAACCTTCCCGTAGTCCATTTCGGAACGATCGCTCGTCGTATCTACGGGCCTGAAGTTGAGCCGATACCGATCAAAGACTGGCATGACCCGGCTGGCACAAAGACGATATTCGCGGATGCATATTTGGTGGAGAGCCAAAGCCTCTCGGGTCTAAGCGGAGCCCCGGTTTTCGTCAGAGGCAGTAATCCGTCCGTCAGCGAAGAATTGATCAAGGCGAATCCACACCTGCATCCCGCTGAAATGGGTGACGCTGTCGCGATGTGGCACCTGCACTTGATTGGTATTTGGCAAGGTGCTTGGGATGCTCCGCCGTCCGATGTGTTGGGGATCGAGCGTGGCCAAGGGATCCGAGTGCCCGTCGGAATGGGAGTGGTAGTGCCAATCGATGCCGTGCATCGAATACTCGCACAAGACGAATTGCTGGCATGTATGGCGGCCAAGCACAGAAGTTAATGCGAGCGAATGCTTTTGTGGGGCCTGGGCTAGTGCAGCCCAGAGAAATGAGAAAGCGCCCGTAGTGGGCGCGGTTCTGTGGCCTGCTGGGGTTGGGCGCCTATTTCCACGGGAAACTTGAGGACTAGCAAGAGCCTCGCGCCGTAGTGCGCGGGCGCCTTGTTGGCCGGCCCATTACTTCATCTACAAGCCCGCGCGTTGCCCCGTCGGGCAAAACACCCAAACTGCCGGTCAACCCGCGTGGCTCAAAATATTTCGCTTTACCGAATTTCGGAAACGGCGTATGTGTCGCCTCACTCCGGCCCAAGGAAGAGGGGCGTATCGCGATCGTCACGAACGCGGGCCGGACGGCGGTGGACGTTAGTCACATCGGCGCGAACGGCTTCGCAGGGCGGGCAACCGTGAGTGAAGGCGTCGCGCACACGACCGGTGTGATCGGCGTACGGCAAAATCGTGTGGTCCTGACGCCCGGGGTCTGTGCGTCAAGCGTTG
>NZ_JBVVOS010000057.1:0-14428 GCF_055807515.1 Bradyrhizobium sp. Kon69
GGAATTGGCGAGACCAACATAAGCAAGTCAATCAGGCAGCCTGATTGACCGCCCCGCGGTTCTCACCGCATGCTTACATTAAGACCGGCGGTTGTCCTGAAGATTTCGCCTACTGTGCACAGAGCGTGCCTTACGACACTGGGCTGAAGGCAACTCGCTTGATGGATCGCGTTGATGTGGTCGCCGCCGCGCAGCGCGCCAAGGCCGCCGGCGCGACTCGCTTCTGGCTGGCTGCGGCCTGGCGCAGTCCAAAGGACCGCGACCTCGATCAGGTCTGCGACATGATTGCTGCCATTAAACGTGTTGATATGGAGAGTGCGCATCGCTCGGCATGCTCACGCCAAAGCAAGCCGAACGGCTCGCCGACGCCGGCCTCCTCCGGAGTTCTACCGCAGCATCATCACTACCCGGACCTTGCAGGATCGCAGCGACACTCTTTCACGCGTGCGTGGGTAGGGCACCAAAGTCTGCTGCGGGGGGATGTCCCGATCGGTGTTGAACTACGTCGGGCCGACGTTGCCGGGATGAATGTTACGCGGCCCTCGAGACGTGGGCAACGGGCTTGATCGTCATGCGATCGTGGTGAGCTTGAAGGGCTGCACGCAGAACCGACAATTGCTTATGCGCCTTCAATCGTCGAAAGCCCTTGTTGGCCTCGATCATGCCGGCCGCGACCCATCGCAAGGCCATACCGGCATCCCGCCAGCGTTTGACGTTGCGCGTGACGCGGCGAATGGTGCCCATCATGTTCTCGGCGATGTTGGTACAGGCGAGCGATCGACGAAGCTCCTTCGGCAGCTTCAACCGGACGACAGTCAGGATTTCGTCGAGGCCTTCGAGGATGCTGGCCGCGACGCCGGGCCATTGCTGGTCGAGGCGACGCGCGAGATTGTGGATCAATTTTTCAGCCTTGTCGGCGTCATCGAGCTCCCACGCCTGGCGCAGCACCCGACGGGTGGGCGCATGATGCTCTTTCGGCAGGCGTTCCATGATGTTGCGCGCCTTGTGGACCTGGCAGCGCTGGATCGCAGCGGCCGAACCGAAGGTGCGGCGGATCGCCTTCGACAACGCTTTCGCGCCGTCGGCGATGAACAGTCTTGGCATCGTCGGGTCGAGCCCGCGCGAGACCAGGTTGTCCAGCAGGGCCTGAACCGTTGCGGCATTCTCGGTCGCCCCTTCCACCAGCGCCAGCGGATGCTTGTTGCCTTCGCCGTCAACTCCGATCGCGGCGACCAGCACGAGATCGTCGCCGAGATGCAGCCCGTCGATTTGGACCACCAGAAGGTCGAGCGCGGACAGATCGGCAGCCATGAAGTCAGCCAGCCGCGCCGCCGACAGCGCTACGAACCTCCGCGAGGCCGCCGACTTCGAAACCCCCGATCCGGGCGGTGCCGGCACGTCACCTTCGGGCAGCCGGACGGCGCGGCCGAACCGGCGCGTCGACACATTGATCAGCATCAGGTTCATCGCCCAGCGACCGAGCCAATCCTCCTGCGCCGCCGTTTCCCAGCTCGGGATCGTGACCTCGCCGCCATCCACGCCCCGGACCCGCGGGCGCTCGACCTCGATCTTGCCGCCGTGGAAGCCGATCCGTCCCCGCGTTCGGCCCCAACGGTGCGCCCGCCGCGCCGCGTCGCGATCGTGGCGCGGCCCCGCAGGCCGCCGTGACATCCGCCTCCATCATCGTGCCGAGCGCCTCGATCCCTGCCGCAAGGCAGAACCGATCGAAGCTCGCCCGCACTTCTGCAAACGCTTCGTCCACAGCCCCGGTCGCCGGCGAACCAGCCGGTGTGATATCTCTCGTCATGGCGTTGCTCTCCTTTGTGGAATCAGCACCCCGAGCCTACCGGCTCAAGGTGGGCAACGCCGACCTCTTCAGAAATTCAACAGAACCCGGGACATCCCCTGCTGCGGCGGCATTATTGGTATGGGTGAGCACGTCGAGGACCGTTTCGGCATGCTGTACTGCTGGCCAATCTTCGCAACCATCCGGATTAGTCGATGACGTCGCAACACTCTGCCGCACTCAAACAAAAAAAGTACAGCTAGTTCATTGCAGGTTTGGCTTGCGGGAGACCCGCGCGTGGTGGCATTCCAAGGACCAGCTGAGACAGATATGGAACGCCGCGAACGATGGAGCGGACCGTTAGCGCGATCGCAACGATGGCGGCCCCGAGCACACCCGCGATGATCAACCGCGTCGTGAGATCCCAAAAGCCTCCGAACTGTATGAAATCCATGAGACGGAACACGGTACCCTGGACGAGATAGAGCAGCAGCGTGGTCTGACCCAGCTCCACAGCGATAAACCGGGCAATTCGATTTGAATGGCCGAAGCTCCAGCATTGCAGCAGGAGTTCGATAGCGATTGCCGAGGCAGCCGCAGCGCCAACAAACATCAGAAGCACGTCTTTGGCCGACCGAAAATCGTGAATGACCCCAAGATTATTGTACACATAATTGTCCTTGCCCCAAGCTAGAAAGGATACGCAAGTCACTATCGAAAGAAAGAAAATCAGGAGCAGCTTGTGATTTCGCGATGTGCTCGTCCATCGTTCTCTCGAATCGGCAAGCAAGAATCCCAAGCAGAAGAACGGGTAAGTGAATCTGATCAGGGGGGATATGGAGAACGTCAGAGGCGCGAGTGCGACCAGTATGGCTGAGCCAGATACGGCCCAAGATCGGTGGCTGAGCTTGGTAAAAATCTTGAGGAGAAGGTAGGAAAAAAACGTGGCCCAGATGAACCAGTATGTGCCGGCGAGATCGTCTACAAGTTCCCAAAGTCCGCTCGTTAGGCTGGTCGCGCGCCACAATGCCGCTAACTTAGCTGTCTCCATTAACGCCCACCAAAACAGCATCGGCAGCAAAAGCTGCTTCGCACGGTCGCTGGCGGCTCCAATGAAGGACTTTTGCACGAGCGATCGAAAAGAAAGATATCCGCTTATCGCCATGAAGAGTGGCATGTGAAACATATAGATCGATTTGTAGTAGGGCGAATACCAAAACCCGTCGTCTCGATAGATGACGTACTGGATCAGGTGCCCAACGATCACCAAAACAATGAGCGCACCTTTCGCGAAATCTAAGCTTAGATCTCGATCGTTTGCCTTTGTCGCGCGCGAGCTCGGGGCGATCGTTCCAGTTACGGGTAGCAATGTATCAAACATCTAAATATCTGTTGTTGACGAGCCGGCGGCCCATTGTTCGCTTCTTCTGCCTCATTTTCGATCCAAGCGAAAGGTGATGGCGGGAGTTTTTGGGAGGGAATAAGCCCAGCGTGTTAGGCTTTGAAGAATTAGCTGTGGGCCGAGCGTGTCTGTCGCCTCAGGGAACTTTGCGGCAGAGAAAAGATATCGGATTTGGAAATGCTGGTGTAGCAGAACGGGCGCGGCATACTACTTGCAGACGCGGTTCTGGGAGGAAGACTGTCGCGCTCAGCCTCCCACTCAGCCCGACGCATCTCAGACCCGGCTTCTTCTGTTGGTCCAGAACAATCGACGTTTGGTCCGTCACCTTCTTGACGCCGAGGTGCTTACGCGAATGGGGGCTTCTAAAAACTGAACTCGGGCACGCCAAGATGGGGCGCTATGCGCGCATGCGGATAGCGGTGCTCAGCAGTTCTAGAGCAAAAGCCGAGAACGAACGCTTCGTGATTGAGATGCTCGTTCGGTTTCGCGTAACTCACGCCGTGAACCGCCGGTCCCGAGACGACTTTCCTCGCAAGCTCCGCCGGAGTGATTCCTGCTGCACCTTGTAAACGGCTCGGCCCGGATTGCTGCTGCACAACTGCGGTCCTCACAAAGTCCGCTCCCGTGTGATGGGCACAGGCTCATCAGGACCAGGCGTGCAACCGCCTGCGCGAGTGGAGTGCCATCTCTTGCTGAAGCTCGTTGATTGGTGTGCATCCGGCGAAGGCCCTACTTAGATCGTACTTGGTCGGATGACCAATTGCGTTCAAGTGAGCGATGTTCAGAGAGCGCAAGTTTCCGCGCCAACGAGGTCGCCTTCGGCGGACCTCATTCTGGAACTGAGATAAGCAGCTCGATCAGAGTCGCTCCCGACCCCAGGATTGCTCAGTCGCGCGCGATCGAAGAATTGGCGCATACCACCCGGTTAGCTTTGGAAGCGGGAAGGATGTAGGCCGAAAAATGTCATCGTGACCAGAGGCGCGGACGCGCTCCCGGCGACAACGCAGCCCGCCAGCCGGAAGCGTGTACTGCATGCTCACGCTCACGGTCGCGGCGAGTAGAAAGGACACCGCCGCCGCGGATCTGGTCCGGCACGCGGGCTCATCGCGCGTCCAAGCCGAGCGCTTTGGGGGACCGGGCCGTTGTGTCGGCGGCGCGAATGCGTTCGGTAGCAAAGGCATGGCTTGAGATCGCATCGGCCAGCCGCAACGGATGCGTAAGTTTCGGGTGCTTCGGGTTGCTGGGGTCGGACACAGGTTGGCGAATCTGTCGGTGCAAACGTTCGACCGCTTCGGAAACCGTCCTGCCGCTGCGAGGGTGGTGTGCACCGTCAGAAAGGGAAGGGGGCATCGCCTCGTCGGATTGCGCGATCATACCAGGGGCTTCTTGTCAGGAGACCGATGTTGCAAGTGCTTCAACCGGGTTTCGAAAGCGGAATAACAGCGATATGAATGCGGCAAGATGGAAAGGCGTTGGTTGCCACTGGCACGCTGTAAGCGCTGGTAATCGCCCATTGATCGACATCGAAAGCGCCGTGCAGGTTGCGGCTTGGTCCGGATTGCTTCCCCATCTTTCAGGCGTCCGTTCCGTCACGATGCTCGTGCAGCGCTTTATCGAGGCAGGCTATCAACTCCAGACCGGCAAAGGGTTTGGGAAAAAAGCCAGTCACGCCGGCTTTCAACGCGCGGGCTCGCGTGCGATCGTCCGCGAAGGCAGTAATCAAGATGAATGGCGCAGCGTGGCCCTGGGCCCGCATCCGTTCCAAAAGTTCAAAGCCGCTCATCATGGGCATCTGCACGTCGGTAATGACACAGGACGTATCGTTCAATTGAGACGACCGCAAGAAATCCTCAGCCGATGCAAACGTATGAACGATGTGGCCCTGCGATTTTAAAAGATTGTTCAGTGCGGCACGAATTGAAGGATCGTCGTCGACGACGGAGATAGTTGAATACTTAGACAAGACCACCCGTCCTCGTTCGGCGAAGGCACTGGCCGAAGCATAGCGGCCAGCTGAAGGGTGCGCGTGTACGACGAAATTGTAAAATCATACTTAGGTTTGTACCTTGAGACGGTCGGTCCCAATTCCCAGCCTCTCAGCCATCCTAATCAAATCGGCTAGCGATCGAGCGCCCATCTTCCTCATCACGTGCCCGCGGTAGATTTTGACCGTGATCTCGGCGAGCCCGAGTTCCGCGGCGACCTGTTTGTTCAATAGACCGGTGGCGACAAGTCTCAACACATCCTGCTCCCGTGGACTTAGGGCCTCAAACAAGGACTGCAGCCTCTTGATTACCTTGTCTACACCTCGTCTTTTGCGATCCTTTTCGATAGCAGCGATGACGCCATCGAGCAGTTCCTGATCGCGAAACGGCTTGCTGAGAAAATCGATTGCTCCACCCTTCATCGCTTTGACGGTCATCGGAATATCGCCATGAGCGGTGATGAAAATGATGGGGATATGAACCTTCAATTTGGCTAACTCATTCTGGAGCTCAAGTCCGCTCAATCCCGGCAGTCTGATGTCAAGCACAAGGCAGCTAGGAACATCAGGAAGTTCGCTGTGGAGCAGTTCCTGGGCGGATCCGTAAGCAACGACATCTAGACCGATGGAACGAAATAGGTTGACCAACGATTCGCGCATCGAGAGGTCGTCGTCGACGACGAACACGCTCGGTCTCACCTCCGGCCCTTCGACAATTGCGGCTTGCGTCCGCGGTTCAGTGCGCTTGGTCACGATAAGAGCCTCACTTTTGCAATTATAGTAGAAATACCGTGCTAGGACGACCGCTGGTTGATCACCCTGGCCTGCCTAGGAACTTTCGCGCATTGCAAATCTGTGAGACTTTCCCAGGGATGTGACCGGGGCAGCCGTTCGCAGCGCGTAATGCATTACCAAGAAAGTCTAACAAAAAGCGCCCGAGTGGTCGAGAACTGGCTTTCGGGTCTCTCCGCCGTTCCGTGGGAACAGGCCCGCGGCATCGATAATCAATCAGCAGCCGTTTGAGAAGCACCGAATCCAGAAAGTGAGGCGTTCGCTCTTGCATGGGGGCGCGTCCCCGCGGGCCACTCGCGAGTGGAGGCTGCATGAGGCGGCGGATCCTCACTATGCGGCTGGATTAGAATGCCCGCCGTCGTGGTAGTTGGATGCGCGGCCGTGAGCTGAGCGAATTCGCGCGATGTTGCCTATGCATGCGCCGAGCTCGCCGGCATACGGCGTAGACTATCGCGCTTGTACTAAGGAAAAAGGAAATTAGAACGAGTAGCAGCGGCATCAGCACATGAACTCTTTTGCTTCGTCAGAGCGCCTGTGAGTTGCGTCTTTAGCGAGCTTGGGAAGGCATCTTGCATCGGCTTCGTACAACCTCACGCAAGGTGCGATTCAAGTCCTTTCGGTCGTGCTTGTAGGAAATATAGTCATCTCGATTTGCAGAGGTGCCTATGTTCCTTCGTCCCCCTGTTTCCTTCTAAGCGCCTGTCCCAAGATGGGTGGTGAATCTAACTAGAGAGGCCCATTCGCTGCCCGGCTGTCTACCGCTTCGGCAAAGCCAGTGCAATTGCCCTCCTACCTCAGCTCAACAAAGGCTCGTCCAGCAAAGGTATCGTTCTGTTACCGGTTTGGCGGCATCATAGGTTCGTGGCGAGCAGGCTGTTCGAAGCTTATCTAGTCAACCCGGCAAGATAGCACAGAATGCGAGCCGAGCGGTCAGCCGAAGTACTCGCCCCACTAGCTCATTGATCTTCCCACGCAGCTCATCAAAGCGGCCCGGCGCACTCCTTCGAGAAGAAGTGCGCAGGGTTCGCCCCCACATCGCCAGTACATCCGTGGCGATGCTGCCTCCAATGAAGCAATCCACATGGCAAAACTGAGGCTCGCTCCGCAGCCAAACTCAATAGTGGCCGGCTGCTACTCCACACCGAGGGCGACGAGCTTGAATTGTACGTAGCGTCACGTTGTGCGATGTCGAGTTGGCAAAGTCCGACAAGGTGCAGTGCGGAATTGGCAGGGAATGCGATAAATATTGTTACGTTGGGCGTGGCGAGGAGAAGGCGTTCCGCTGTTCTTCATCTTCGTTGCAATTCTCTTGACCGTTGTGGGATAGCTTCCGCCGCGCTTGAACGCCGGTTTAAGTATGGGAACTCTCCCTGCTCTCTCGGCTTCGACATGGCCGGCAATCCCCTCCTGCGAACGGCGGCGCCCGGCATTCCGATGAGTGAGGGCCTGTACGGGCTCTGTATCAGCATAAGGAGTGCCTTGTCGCGGGTCAGTTGCTTTCGAAAAATGGAAGCAGGAATCCTCAGAACAGCTATCGGCACGGTTTGGCTCAAACTGGCTCGCATATCTGCCGCTTGATGCTGCGGTTCAGATTCGATGACTGCATTGCACCTAACGAAATGGGCTTAGAATGATTGTCGATCTCGCAAATTGCACCGCGCCTGTCGGCGGCATTTCTCTTGCCTGGACTCGCGCGTTGCCTCGATCATGGGCAAACCGATCGGCTTTCACATGTCATGGCCTGATCGAGAGCGGCTATCCGGAGCCCTGCGGCATGTCGGTCAGCGGCTCGCTGGTGGCAGGTAACGGCCACGAGCCGGTCTATATTTCCGAGCGCACACGCTGCGTGATCGGGAGCCGCCGCCCATGCTGGGGGCCCCAGCCTGGGGGCAGGATTGCGGTCGATCGACATGATCGGGCTCTGTGCGTCCGTCGTATTTTGCCTGCTACGAATTCTTTGGCGGCCTTGATCCGGACCTGTGGCGTTCTTTGTGAAGCCCCTTCACAATTGCGTTCCTTATGTGTCAGATTTTGACTCGCGTCTTCCTAGTCTGGGTGGCCAAATGCCGCGGGACCCTCTCAGTCGGACTTTGTTCGGCTCAAATCTCGACAGCGACTTCCAGCCCCTGTGGGAGGATGGTGATCGCGCGTTCTGCCGTGCGTGGCGCCAGCTCATCCATGGCAGCAGAACTGTCGTGCTTGTCGTGCGGCCGATCACGGAACACCCAGCGACGCTCGACCGCCTCGTCCACGAGTGTGAGCTGAGGGAGGAGCTAGACGAGGCATGGGCGGTGCGCCCATTGGAACTGGTCCGGGAATCTGGTCGTACCATGCTGGTCCTGGAGGATCCATGCGGCGAGCCGCTTCTAAACTTAGTTGGAGCCCGCATGGAGCCCCAGCGCTTCCTGCGCCTCGCCGTTGGAATCGCGACGGCCGTGGGCAAGCTTCACCGGCACGGCTTGATCCACAAGGACCTGAAACCCGCTCACATTCTGGTCAATTGCCCGGACGAACAGGTGCGGCTCACTGGGTTTGGTCTGGCTTCCCGTCTTTCGCGCGAGCGGGTGCCGCCTGAGCCTGCCGAGTTCATCGCCGGCTCGCTGCCCTACATGGCGCCCGAACAGACCGGACGAATGAATCGCTCAGTCGACTCTCGCAGTGATCTCTATTCACTTGGCGTGATATTCTACCAGATGCTGACCGGCGCGCTGCCGTTCACGGGCTCAGACCCGTTGGAGTGGATTCATTGTCATATTGCAAGAAAAGCAACACCGCCCCTCGAGAAATCGCAAAATGTCCCGGAGCCAATCTCTCAAATTGTGATGAAACTCCTCGCGAAAACCGCCGAGGAACGCTACCAGACTGCCGCTGGCCTTGAACACGATCTGCAACACTGTCTGGCAGCATGGGCCAACCATGGTCGCATCGAGCCTTTTGAACTTGGCGCAGACGACACACCTGATCGGTTGATCGTCCCCGAGAAGCTCTATGGGAGAGCCCGCGAGATCGAGACCTTGCTTGGCTCTTTCGATCGAGCGGTGAAGAGCGGCGCGCCGAGGTTGGTGCTGGTTGCCGGTTATTCCGGCATCGGTAAGACTTCGCTCGTTCAGGAGCTACACAAAGTACTCGTGCCCTATCGCGGGCTCTTGGCATCAGGCAAATTCGACCAAGTGAAGCGCGATGTGCCCTATGCGACACTAGTGCAGACCTTTCAGAGCCTTGTGCGTCCTCTTCTCAGCAAAAGTGAGGGCGAACTCGCGACCTGGCGGCAAGCGTTCCGGGAGGCGCTCGCTGGGAATGGACGGCTGATCGTCGAATTGATCCCCGATCTGAGCCTGGTTATCGGCGAGCAGCCCGCGGTTGCTGAGCTTCCAGCCCGTCAAGCACAAATCCGTTTCCAGCTCGTGTTTCGTCGCTTTATTGGCGTGTTCGCCCGGCGAACCCATCCATTGGTGCTCTTCCTCGATGATTTGCAGTGGTATGACGCCGCAACACTCGACCTGATCGAGGATCTGCTGACCCAGCCGGATCTGCACCTGCTGCTTATTGGAGCTTACCGCAGCAACGAAGTTGATGCAGATCATCCGCTCAAACGCAAGCTCGAGTCCATCGGGAGAGCCGGCCTAAATCTACAGGAGATCACGCTATCGCCGCTCAGCGCAGAGGACGTCGGGCAGTTGGTCGCGGATACCCTTCGCTGCGGACCAAAGCGCGCTGCCCCGCTTGCGAAGTTGGTGCATCAGAAAACGATGGGCAATCCGTTCTTCGCCGTTCAATTCTTGTCCGAACTAGCCGGAGAGCAGCTGTTGACGTTCGATCACGTGTCGGCGCGCTGGCGTTGGGATCTGCAGCGAATTCACGCAAAAGCGTACACCGAGAACGTCGTCGATCTGATGCTCGGCAAGCTCATCCGGCTGCCAAAGGAAACGCAGGAAGCGCTGCAACAGCTGGCCTGTTTCGGCAACATCGCCGGGACGGCGGAGCTTGCGATTGTGCTCGAAATTTCAGAGGAACAGGTGCACGCGACCCTGTGGCCGGCAATCCGGCTGGAACTGATCGTGCGGCATGGGACAGCCTACCGCTTTGTCCACGATCGCGTTCAAGAGGCGGCCTACTTGCTGATGCCGGAATCCTCGCGCGCTCCTTCCCATCTGCGGATCGGTCGGATGCTCGCGGCACACATCCCTGCGCACAAACGCGAAGAGGCCATCTTCGACATTGTCAGTCAGCTCAATCGAGGCGTCGCGCTCATCGCTTCCGGTCAGGAGCGAGAGCAGCTCGCCGAGTTGAACTTCATGGCAGGGCAGCGTGCCAGGGCGTCGGCGGCCTACGCCTCGGCGCTCACATATTTCACCGTCGGTGCTGCGCTGCTCGCGCCCAATTCTTGGCAAAGGCGCCGCGAGCTCGCGTTCGCACTCGAGACCAGCCGGGCCGAATGCGAACTCTTGGTAGGCCAGCTGGAGATTGCAGAGCGTCTCTTGTCCGCACTGTCGAAGCGAGCTTTGAACGGGCCACAACGAGCAACGGTCGCATGTTTGCGGGTCGATCTTTACTTGACGCTAGGTCAGCACGGCCGGGCAGTGCTCATAGGTCTCGAATATCTTCGCGACGTCGGGATCGAGTGGTCGCAGCGTCCGACAGACCAGGAAATGCTGGCCGAATATCAGCGGATGTGGTCACAGCTGCCCGACGCAATCGAGGATCTTGCTGGTTTGCCTCGAATGACAGACCAGGCCACGCTTGCCACGCTCGCCGTGTTGACGCGGATTCTTCCGGCTGCAGGTTTCACGGACGCCAATTTATCCGCTTTAGTGATCTGCCGAGCGGTCAGCATCAGCCTCGAATACGGCAACACTGATGCTTCCTGCGCCCATTACGCATGGTTAGGCCGAATCTCGGCCGGACGCTTCGGTGACTACCAAGCGGCCGATAAATTTGGTCGTCTTGCTTGCGACCTGGTTGATCGCGGTGAGTTCTCTCGTTTTCGGGCTCACGTCTATTTGGCCGTCGGAGGCACCGTGATCCCGTGGACGAAGCCGCTTAGAGACGGCCGAGTTTTGATCCGGCGAGCCCTCGAAGCCGCGGTCAGTAGCGGTGATGTCATTTATGAGGCGTACAGTTCCGTCCATCTAACCGGAAGTATGATGATGGCCGGAGATCACCTGAAAGAGGTACAGAACGAGTTAGAGAAAAGCGCTGCTACGATCCGGAACAGAAAGGTACAATTTGCTGCTGAGGCGGTAGCCGCTCAGCTCGCAATCGTCAGAACCATGCGCGGCCTCACGCGCTCGCTCGGTTGCTTCGACGACCAACAATTTGACGAGCTAGACGTTGAACGATCGTTGGCAGGAAGTCCGGAGTCACCTAGCGAAACCGTTTACTGGATCCGCAAACTTCAGGCGCGCTTCCTATCCGGCGATTATGCTGCGGCTGTTGAGGCTCGCTCGAAGGCCGAGCCCAAACTATGGACCATACCAACAGAGCCCTTGACCGCGGAGTTTCACTTTTATGGTGCGCTGTCTCACTCGTGTTATTGCGACAGGCTGGGCGAAGGCGAACAACAGCCGCACCGAGATATCATTGATGCCCATTACAGGCAACTGCAGACATGGGCGACGAATTGCCCCGACAACTTCGAGAATCGGGCTGCCTTGGTCGGCGCTGAAATTGCGAGGTTAGAATGCCGGGATGCAGACGCAATGCGACTGTACGAACACTCAATCCAAACCGCAGGACGTAACGGTTTCCCCCACCACGAGGGGATCGCTTGTGAACTTGCAGCGCGCTTTTATGCTGCACGCGGTTTTGGCAGGATCTCCCGGGTTTACCTGCAGGACGCGCGGCGCGGCTACCTTCGTTGGGGAGCGGATGGTAAGGTGCGTCAACTCGAGGAGCTGCATCCGCATCTCATGCATCAGGAGGCCCCTCTCGCCGTGAATGGCATGACGATCGGAGCTCCGGTTGAGCATCTTGATCTGGCGACGGTGATCAAAGTGTCGCAGGCGATCTCCGGCGAGATTGTGCTTCAGAAGCTAATTGACAAGCTTATGCGGACTACCATTGAGCAGGCCGGCGCCGAAAGAGGTTTGTTGATTCTGCTGCATGGCGGCGAGCCACGGATCGAAGCGGAAGGCAAAACGGTAGCAGATGCCCTCGTTGTAAAGGTGGATGAACAGCCCGTAACTCCGATGGCTCTTCCCGAATCCGTGCTGCATTTCGTGCTACGTGTCCGCGAAAACGTGGTTCTCGAAGATGCTGTCGCCCAGCCTTCATTTGCCGAAGATCCTTATATCCGCGAGCGCAAAGCACGTTCTATTCTTTGCCTGCCACTGATCACGCAGGGCAAGCTGATCGGCGTACTTTATCTGGAGAATAATCTCGCCCCGCGCATATTCTCGGCTGCCCGAACGTCATTGCAGAAAATGCTTGCCTCTCAAGGTGCAACAGCCCTGGAAAACAGCCGGTTGTACAGCGAAGTTCACCAACGGGAGGCGAAAATCCGGCGCTTGCTGGACGCTAACATCATCGGAATCTTTATCATTCACGAAGGGGGCGAGATCATCGAGGCAAATCAAGCGTTCCTCACGATGGTTGGATACGACCAAGAAGATCTCCTCGCAGGCCGAGTCAACGGTCTCGACCTGACGCCTCCAGAATGGCACGAGCGCACATTGGGTGCTCGGACAGAAGCAAAAAGAACCGGAGCTGTTCAGCAGTTCGAGAAAGAGTACGTCCGCAAAGATGGCAGTCGCGTGCCAGTGCTAATTGGCCTCGCCACGTTCGATGCGCAACTCGACCAAGGTGTTGGCTTCGTCCTGGACCTGACAGAGCGAAAGAGAGCGGAAGCGGAAGCCCGTGAGAGCGAACGGCGTTATCGCGAGACTCTGATGGGCCTTGCACACGCCAATCGGATCACGACAATGGGGCAGCTGGCCGCCTCGATCGCCCACGAGGTCAACCAGCCGATTGCCGCGATCAGCAGTAATGCAGGGGCAGGGCTAAATTGGCTCGGTGCTCAACCGCCGAATCTGGAAGAGGTTCGGCAGACCTTCGGTTTGATTGTCCGTGACAGTATGCGCGCAGGAAACGTGATCCGTCGGATCCGCGCTCTTATGAATAAAGCTCCTATGCAAACGGAGCTTCTTGCGATTGACGAATTGATCGTAGAGGTGCTGGCCCTAGTCCACGCGGAACTGGCAAAAAATGATGTGTGGGTGCAGACCCTACGGCCTGAGGCTTTGCCGCTCGTTCGAGCGGATCGCGTTCAGGTGCGGCAGGTGATCCTCAATCTGATCACGAACGCCATCGAGGCCATGAGCGTGATCAAGGAAGGCGACCGCGAATTGCTGATCAGTGCCCGGACGGATGGTGCGAATAGCGTATTGGTCAGTTTTCGCGATACGGGTCCAGGGCTCGATCCAAACAGCGCAGACCGCGTGTTCGAGGCTTTTTACAGCACCAAATCCGAGGGCATGGGCATGGGACTGGCCATTTGCCATTCTATTATTGAGGCGCATGGGGGCCGGATGTGGGCGGGCCCGAATGATCCTCGCGGGGCGATCTTTCAGTTCAGCATGCCCATTGCGCCGGAGGGCGTGAATCGGGTGGAATAGGTGTCTTGAACGTCTTAGGCTCGATTTCGACGTCGAGCAGGGGTGCTCCGGGAGGCAATGTGACAGAAGCGAGCCGCGTGACGTTCGTAATGTGAAACATTCGCGTTTCTTGCTGTCCCGTCGGCGAGTGTGGGAGCGACCGCAGATTGTCGCGAATTGTCAGAAAATCTGAATCTGACCGCAGCGGCCAGATTCAAGACGGTTTGAGGGCTCTTTGCGACGTCGTGAGCCTTGCAGGGCGTCAATCGGAATCAGAGGAAGGCAGTAGACGGAGTGTTCGCGAGAATGACGTCAATGGCCATAGAGGAAATGGAGAAAATCTAAGTGATAAGGGATCGTTTACAACCCGTCGTGCGGTTGGTTATCCCTTCGGAATGAGGTGAGCCACTCGACGAGATTCGTCACGGTCGCTCTTGGACAAGCCCTCAATCACGCCGGCGCGATCCGCTGCTTTGCGGTTCTGACTCATCTTCCGCGTGCCTTCGAGCCGTGTAATTTGCAATCGCGGACCGACAATCCCCTTAAGCTGCGCTTTGATGAAGTCGGCAGGGGCGTCGGAGACGGCCCAGCGGTCTTTGCCCGCCGAGTGGTCATGCGCATCGGTCACTCGCGTGACTACCTCCAGCAGTCGATCGGCATCATCGAAGAAGTCGACCGGCCCGTAGGCATGCACCGCGACTTAGTTCCAGGTCGGTACGGCCTCGCCTCTCTCCTGCTTCGTCACGTACCAGGAAGGGCTGATATAGGCTCGCGGCCCAGTGAAAATAGCCATCGCTAGACTGTATGTCCCCCCACAAAATGAGGCGACTCACCCTCGATGTTGCGACGAGGGTTGCCCGGATGGACCGGGT